>DATJRL010000172.1:0-2934 GCA_035504785.1 Caulobacteraceae bacterium | reverse complement strand
CGTATGATCCTCCCGAACCGGAGGGATCGCGGCATGGATGCGCCGCTCAGCTGGGTGAAGGGGGCTGATGCGCCGCCGCTGCTGGAGACCACCATCGGCGCGGCCCTGGACGCGGCGGCCGAGCGCTGGGGCGAGGCCGAGGCGCTGGTCTCGACGTGGCAGAACCTCCGCTGGAGCTGGGCCTCGCTCGCCCGCCGGGCCGACGCGCTCGCCGCCGGCTTCCTCGCCCTCGGCCTCGAACCGGGCAAGCGTATCGGCATCTGGTCGCCGAACTGCGCCGAGTGGGTGCTGACCCAGTTCGCCGCCGCCAAGGTCGGGCTGATCCTGGTGACCATCAATCCGGCCTACCGGCTGCACGAGCTCGAATACACGCTGAACAAGGTCGGCGTGAAAGCCCTGGTGGCGGCCGAGAGCTTCAAGACCAGCGACTACGCCGGCATGGTCGAGGCGCTGGCGCCGGAGCTGCCGGACGCCTTCCCCGGCGCGTTGCGGGCGGCGCGGGTCCCGAGCCTGCGGTCCGCGATCAAGATCGGCGGCGGCGTCAGGCCGGGCTGGTTCGACATCGACGACATCGCGGGCCTCGCCGAGCCGGAGCACGACGCGGCGGCGGCCGAGATCGCCTCGCAGCTCTCGGCGGACGATGCGATCAACATCCAGTTCACCAGCGGCACCACCGGCCTGCCGAAGGGCGCGACGCTCTCGCACCGCAACATCCTCAACAACGGCTATTTCGTCGGCCTGGCCCAGCGTCTGACCCCCGCCGACCGCATCTGCATTCCGGTGCCGCTCTACCACTGCTTCGGCATGGTGATGGGGTGTCTGGCGGCGGTCACCCACGGCAGCGCGATGGTCTTCCCCGCGTCCGCCTTCGACCCCGAAGCCACCCTGGCCGCCGTCGAGGCGGAGCGCTGCACGTCGCTCTATGGCGTGCCCACCATGTTCATCGCCGAACTGGGCGCGGCGGGTTTCGCCGCGCGCGAGCTCGGCTCGATGCGCACCGGCATCATGGCCGGCTCCCCCTGCCCCGTGGAGGTGATGAAGCACGTCATCGACAAGATGCACATGACGGACGTGACCATCGCCTACGGCATGACCGAGACCAGCCCGGTCAGCTTCCAGACCGGCCCGGACGACACGCTGGAGCGCCGCGTCTCCACCATCGGCCGGGTGCAGCCGCATCTGGAGGTGAAGATCGTCGACGAAGCCGGCGAGCTGGTCCCGCGCGGCGCGCCGGGCGAGGTCTGCACCCGCGGCTACTCGGTGATGCTGGGCTACTGGGACGACCCGGCCAAGACCGCCGAGGCCATCGACGCCGACGGCTGGATGCACACCGGCGATCTCGGGACCATCGACGACGCCGGCTACGGCAACATCGTCGGCCGGATCAAGGACATGGTCATCCGCGGCGGCGAGAACATCTACCCGCGCGAGATCGAGGAGTTCCTCTACGCCCACCCCAAGGTGGCCGACGTGCAGGTGGTCGGTCTGCCCGACCCGAGGATGGGCGAGGAGCTCTGCGCCTGGGTGCGGCTCGCGCCGGGCGAACGCGCCGACGAGGAGGAGATCCGCGCCTTCTGCCGCGGCCAGATCGCCCACTACAAGATCCCGCGCTACGTCCGCTTCGTGGACGAATTCCCGATGACCGTCACCGGCAAGGTGCAGAAGTTCCTCATCCGCCAGCAGATGATCGCCGAACTGGGGCTCGAGGCGGCGCGGACGGCCTGAGGGCGACAAACGCTTTCGCTTGCGACAACCCTTGCTTCGCGAGGTTCGGGCCGCTTTCCCCCGAGGGGGAAGGGTTCGATCCGGTCCGGTCCCAACGCGCTAAGCGGACTCCGTCGCCTCCCCGTTGTCCTTGGGGTTGGCCGCCAGACGGGCCTCGGCGGCGGCGATCATGGCCTGAAAGCGGGGATCGCCGTGCAAGCTGACGAAATCGGGATCGGATTTCGCCGCGTTCAGGTTTGCGCCTGTGTCCTGCTCGAGGATCGGTCCCAGCATGTCGAGCGCCGCCTTGGGATCGCCGAGCGAGGTCGCCAGAGCGCAGGCGAAGTTATAGCGCATGTTGACGTTATCAGGGTCGATCAACAGGGCGCGGCTTATCCAGTCCTTGGCCCGATCCGCCTCGCCCAGGGCCGCCATGCCAAAGACGCCCGTGGCTATGGCGGTCCCATTGCTGCGATCCTGGGCCACCGCTTTCTCGGCCCTCGCCACGGCGAGCCTCGCGGCCCTTTGAAGGTTCTCCCTGTCCGACAGAGCGGCGTAGCAGCTCACCAGCAATCCGGGCGTCGTGAAGTCCGTCTCCATCAGGGCCGCCGCCTTCTCGAAATGGGGGACCGCTTCGGCCAGTCGGCCCCGAGCGTAGCTGAGCGTGGCGGCGCGACGGTTCACCTCGTAGGAGTCCGGATCGAGCCGCAGCGCGGCGGCAAGCTCGGCCTCCGCCTCCTCGTGCCGGCCCGCGAAGGACAGGATCCCGGCTTTGATCGAGCGCGCCTCGGGGAGATCGGGATTGAGGGCGAGCGCGCGGTCGAGGGCCGCCTGGCCGCCGTCATTGGCCCGTCCATGGTTGCGGTGAAGGTTGTATTGGCCGACAGCCATGAGGGCCCAGGCCTGGGCGTAGCCGGGATCGATGTCCACGGCGCGGCGGCACAGGCGCTCGATGGCCTCCTGCGGCCGGGCGTCGCCTTGATTGCTGGTCAGCCAGTACGAGCGGGCGGCGAGATAGAGGTCATAAGCTTCGGCGCTGTCGGTTCCCCGCCGCTCGATCGCCTTCCTCTCCTCCGGCAGCAGCTTCAGCTTCAGCGCCTTCACGATCGCCTCGCTGATCTCGTCCTGCAGAGCGAAGATGTCGTCGAGGTCGCGGTCGTAGCGTTCGGCCCAGACGTGGTCGTTCGCGGAACCATCGATGAGCTGGGCGGTGATCCGCACGCGATTGCC
>DATJRL010000171.1:0-10412 GCA_035504785.1 Caulobacteraceae bacterium | reverse complement strand
GAAGACCTCAAATCGAGCCGCCGCATGCGCCTGATGTTCGACTGGCTGGTCGACGGGCTCACGGAGTATGTACGGGGCGTTTAGCTCCTTCTCCCGCAAGGGGGCTGTTGCAAAACTCCCCTCCCCCCTGCGGGGAGGGGCCGGGGGTGGGGGTGCGAGCACGACTGCCTGCCGTCAAGACTCGGAGATTCCCAAGCCGAATCAACAACGACCGAGCTGACACCCCCATCCCCAACCCTTCCCCGCAAGGGGGAAGGGAGCTTTCAGAGCGATCTCATCGAATTGCGCAACAGCCCCGCAAGGGGAGAAGGGTTCCTACTCCTCGGTCGCCTCTTCCGGCGTTTCGTCGCGGGCGCCGGCGGCGCGCTCGGCGATGCGGGCGGATTTGCCGCGGCGGTCGCGCAGGTAGTAGAGCTTGGCCCGGCGCACGGCGCCGCGGCGCTTGACCTCGATGGACTCGATCATCGGCGAGAGCACCGGGAACACCCGCTCCACGCCTTCGCCGAAGCTGATCTTGCGCACCGTGAAGCTCTCGTGCAGGCCGCCGCCGGAGCGGGCGATGCAGACGCCTTCGAAGGCCTGCACGCGTTCGCGCTCGCCTTCCTTGATCCGCACGTTCACGCGCACCGTGTCGCCGGGCGCGAAGGCCGGGATCTTCTTGGCGAGGCGCATGGCCTCTTCCTTCTCGAGGTCCTCAATCACGTTCATCGTCATCTCCTACTGGGCTTGAAGCGCCCTTTGCCTGTTGCTTGGCGAGATGCGCCGCCCAGAGATCCGGACGCCGCTCCCGCGTGGCTCGCTCCCGCTCGGCGCGCCGCCACCTGGCGACCTCGCCGTGATGCCCCGACAGAAGCACCTGGGGTATCTCGCGCCCCTCGAACGTCCGCGGTCTGGTGTACTGCGGATGCTCCAGGAGCCCGTCCTCGAAACTCTCGTCGCCGAGGCTCTCCGCCTGGCCGAGGACGCCGGGCAGCAGCCTTACGCAAGCCTCGATCGACACCAGGGCCGCCGCCTCGCCGCCGGCGAGCACCGCGTCCCCCACCGAGACCTCCTCGAACCCGCGGGCGTCGATCACCCGCTGGTCCACCCCCTCGAAGCGTCCACAGAGCACGATCAGGCCGGGGGCCTTCGACCACTCGCGAACCCGCGCCTGGGTCAGGGGCCGGCCCCGGGCGCTCATGTACAAAAGCGGCCGGCCGTTCCGCTCGACGCTGTCCAGCGCCGAGGCGATCGCGTCCGCCCGCAACACCTGCCCCGGCCCGCCCCCCGCGGGGGTGTCGTCGAGGAAGCCGCGCTTATCTTTGGAAAAGCCGCGAATGTCCACTGTTTCAAGGCGCCACAGCCCCGCCTCGCGCCACGCGGTCCCGATCAGCGACACGCCCAGCGGCCCGGGGAACGCCTCGGGAAACATCGTCAGCACGGTGGCGGTGAAGGGCATGATGCGCAGGCGCTCAGATCGCCAGTTTCAGTCCACACCACTGGGCGAAGTGACGATAATCCCGGTCGCGGGCGATCAACGGCGTATCGGCATCGATGCAGCATTGCGCGATGAGGGCGTGCGCCATGGCTGCCTTGAGGCCGCGGGTGAGCAACGTCCGGCGGGTCTCGCCAGCGCGCTCCCAAAAGCCCTCGGCCAACCCCATCAGCGGAACCGCCTCCAACAGCGGCGCCAGTTCGGAGCGGTCGGGCTTGGAATGGAGCTCGGTGACCACCGGCGGCGGGATGATCAGCTCGTTCGCCGCCATCGCCTGCTCGATGCGCGCCACGTCATCGCCTGCGTCGCCTGCGAGGAAGGCGACCAAACTGCTGGTGTCAGCCGCGATCAATGACGTTGTCGTGCGCGTCGAACTCCCGGTCTTTGCGCAGTTCGGCGAGATCGAAATCGTCGAACTTCACCTTGCCCTTCAAGGCGCGCAGCTGTTCGTAAAATCTGGCTCGGGTGAGCCGTTCCAGCCCTTCACGCACGGTCTCGCTGACACCCTTGGCCGTATAGTCCTGGGCCGACGCCAGCAGCTTCGCCGGCACAAACACTGTGATCTTGCGCATTTCGCTCATACGGCGACGTCTACCATATCCAAATGCTGGCGCCCATAGCCAGCGTCTGGGTTTACTTGCCCGAGAGGTCGTCCGTAGCGGTCACCTGCCATCCCCCGTCCGCTCCGTGGTGGAGGGTCACGAGCCAGGGTCCGCGCTTCTGTCGGGGCGAGTCGGCGGTCTCGTCGACCGGTGTCGGGGCGGTGAAGACCTCGTAGACCTTGGCTTCGTCGTCGGCCTTATTCAGGCCGGGTCGCGCGAGATTGAGTTCGGCGCTGTCGATGTCGGCGCTCAGCGGGGCCCAGTGGAGGCTGCGGACGAAACCGGCCATCCCGGGGCACGTGCGCCAGTCGACCTTGACCTTGCCGCGCGCATCGTCGGCTTCGTCGTCGGAGTAGCCAGGCAGGTCGGACGGATTGACCACCTGGCTGTGCGCCCTGAGCGTCATCGTCTTCCAGCCGGCGCCGGCCGTCCAACGCGCGTCATCGCCGGAAGCGTGAACGGCCGCCATCGCGGCCCGGGCGATGGCGCATTCCTCCGCCGCGGGCTTGGGCATGCCGGCATCGCCCACGGTCTCGGCCACGTGCTGCGCCTGGCCATGCGACCAGAAGATATATCCCGCGGCGACCGTGCCCAGCGTCAGCCCGGCCAGCAGGGGCCACAGGAACCCGATCTTGAGCGTGGGCGCGTGGTCTCTTGTCAAACGGCCGGCGCCGGACGAACCATCCTTCCCGGGCATGCCCCCTCCCGCTCAAGACGACGATTTCTCCACCATAACGTGCGTCCAAGGAGAGCCAAATGACGATTGTCGAGCAGCGCTTCCGGTACGAGGGCGCCGACGGGACCGCGCTCGCCGGCTTCCGCTGGAGCCCGCCCGGCCGGCCCAAGGCGGCGATCCAGCTGGCGCACGGCGCCGGCGAGCACTCCGGCCGCTACCTGGCGCCGCTGACGCCGATCATCGAGGCGGGATATCTGGTCTACGCCGCCGACCACCGCGGCCATGGCCTGACCTCCGGCATGAGCCGCCTGGGCGATTTCGGGCCCGGCGGCGCGCCGGCGGCGGTGGACGACATGGCGGTGCTGATGCGCCGCATCCGTGACGCGCATCCCGGCCTGCCGCGGGTGCTGTTCGGTCACTCGATGGGCGCGATGTTCTCGCAAGCCTGGGTGCTGGATCATTCCGAGCTGATCGACGCCTTGGCGCTCTCCGGAACCGCGGGCCCGTCCCCGATCCGGCCCGACAGTCTCAACGCCGCCTTCGCGCCGGAGCGCACGCCTTACGACTGGCTCTCGCGCGACGACGCCGAGGTGGACCGGTACATCGCCGACCCGTTCTGCGGCATCCGCTTCACCCCGGAGTCGCAGGCTTCGTTCATGACGTTGCGCGAGCGCCGGCTTGATCCGGCGACTCTCGCCAAGGTCAAGCGCGGCCTGCCAGTCTACATTTTCGTCGGCGACGCCGACCCGGTGAACGCCAGGCTCGAACGTCTGACTCCCTTGGTCGACGCTTACAAAGCCGCGGGGCTCGGGGTGACGCTGAAGGTTTACCCGGGCGGACGCCACGAAATGCTCAACGAGACCAACCGCGCCGAGGTGGTCGCGGACCTGAAGGCCTGGCTCGACAAGACCGTCGGTTAAAGAGGGGTCGAGCCGCCATCGGCGGTTTGCCTGGACAAGGCTTCTCCCAGGTCCCGTTGACCCCTCAACCGACCGCTTGGCGGCCACCGTCTCCCGCAAGGGGGCTGTTGCGAAACTCCCCTCCCCCCTGCGGGGAGGGGCCGGGGGTGGGGGTGCGAGCACGACGGCCTGCCGTCAGGACTCGGAGCTTCCCAAGCCGAATCAACAACGACCGATCTGACACCCCCATCCCCAACCCTTCCCCGCAAGGGGGAAGGGAGTTTTCGGAGCGATCTCATCGAATTGCGCAACAGGCCCGCTAGGGGAGAAGCTTATTTCGCCAGACACCAAAATAGGGGCTTGCGCTGACCTCATACTTCGGTATTTTGCTTATTAGCGAAATTACGAAATCCCATGTCGGAAGTTTACAGGGCCCTGGCCGATCCCACCCGGCGGCGCATCCTTCAGCTCCTGCGCGAGAAGGAAATGACCGCTGGCGAGATCGCCGAGCACTTCGATCTCGCCAAGCCCACCCTCTCCGGACACTTCGCGGTGCTCAGGGAGGCCAAGCTGGTGGCGCCGGAGAAGTCAGGGACCACCATCACCTATCGGCTGAACGTCTCTGTGCTGGAGGAAGCGCTCTTGGCGCTGATGGACGGGTTCCGACTGGGTCAAGGGAGGCAGCCATGAACCTCGCCCGACCTCTGATCCTCGCCGCGGTGCTTACCGCGGCCAGCGTCGCCATCGGCGCCTGGGCTTACATCCACCTGCCCGCCGGCGCCGCGTTCCCGATCAACTATGGGCTCGACGGACGGCCGCACAGCTACCTGCCCAAGGCCGAGGGACTAGGCATCATGCCAGCGGTGGCGGTTCTGGTGCTCGGCATTTTCGCCACGCTGCCGCTGCGCTCCCGCCGTCTCGCCCGCTCCGCCGACGCCTACGGCCTGCTGGTGATCGGACTGGCGGCGCTGTTCCTCACCGCCCAGGCGGCGCTGATCGTCCAGGCGATCGACCCGTCGTTCGACGTGCTGCGCTGGATCTACCTGGCCGCGGCGGTCCTGCTGCTGCTGGTCGGCAATATCCTGGGCAAGCTGCGCCAGAACAGCGTGCTCGGCGTCCGCACCCGCTGGACGCGCGCCGACGCCCGCGTCTGGGACAAGACCCACCGCTTCGCCGGCCGCGCCATGGTCGCCGGCGCCCTGGTCCTCGCCGCGGTTGCGCTCTTCGTCCCCGACCACCGGCTGCTGATCGCGGCCTTCGTCCTCGCGGTCGCCGGACCGCTTCTCGCCAGCGCGGCCTACTCCGCCCGCCTGGGCGCCCAGCCCCGGAGCTAAGCGCTCGGGCGCCGCCGTTCCCCTCGCAGCTCCAAGGAGACGCGTCATGATCAAGCTTGCCCAAAATCTCGGTCTCATCGGGCTGGCCACGCTGATCGCGTTCGCCATCACCCTCGTCGGCCAGACGCTCTGGGGCGCGATGGCGATGGTGAACGTGCAGTTGACGCCCGCCATCCCATGGTCCGCCGTGGTCATGCCGGCGCTCCTCGTGGTCCTGGTCGGCGTCCTGTCGGGCCGCCTCGGACCGAGGACCGGCGCGGAAGCGCGGCGTGGTCTGGTTCCCTTGTCGCCGGTCTCGGGCCTGGCGTGGTTCTGGTCGATGGCCGGAGGCGGCGCCGGCGTGATCGCTGCGGCGGCGCTCTGGGTGGTTCTGGCGAGCCTGGTGCGCGTGCCGCCCAACGTCTTGCCGAGCCTCGCCGGCGTGCCGCTCTGGACGCAGCTCGCCATGCTGCTCGTGGCCATCGCCGCGGCGCCGATGACCGAGGAGATCGCCTTCCGTGGCTACGCCATGGGTCTGGTGCGGCGGCGGTTCGGCCCCATCGCTTCGCTGCTGATCGTCTCGGCAATGTTCGCGGCCGCTCATCTGACGCAGGGCCTCTCCGCGCCGAAGCTTCTGGTCTACTTCCTGGCCGGCGTGCTCTTCGGTTTCGTCGCCTGGCGAACCGGCTCGCTGCTTCCGGCGATGGTCGTTCACAGCCTTGGCGACCTGACCTTCTTCGCCCTGGTCTGGCGCACGGACGCGGGCCGCAGGCTGGTGAGCGAGGGCGGCGCGGACGCCGGGTTCTGGACGAGCGTCGCGCTTGTCATGGTCTTCGCCCCGCTCTCGATCCTGGCGCTGCGCCAGCTGGCCAAGGTCACCGCGGGCGACGCGCAGCCGCGGGCGCGCCGCCCCGAGCTTGATCGTCTTTCCCGCGGGCTCGCTGTATAGCCGGCGCCATGCCGCCGCGCCTTCGCCCGACCCACATCGAGTACGTCGTCGATGGCGTGCGCCTGCGCGCCCAGCTGTCGGCGGCGGCGCTCGACGCCATCGGCGACGAAGCCGAGCAGCGGCGGCGGGCGATCGAGATCCTCAAGGGCGCGTTGTTCCGCGGGCGGATGATCGCCAAGGAGAGGCTGGAGAACGGCGCCGGCGGGCTGGAGACGGCGCGGCTGCTGTCGGCGGTGACCGACGAGGTGATCACCGCGCTCTTCGACTTCACCACCACCCACGTCTTCCGCGCCCGCAATCCCACCTCGGGCGAGCGTCTGGCGCTGCTGGCGGTGGGCGGCTACGGCCGTGGCGCGCTGGCGCCCTTCTCGGACATCGATCTGCTCTTCCTGCGCCCCTACAAGCAGACCGCCCACGCCGAGAGCGTCATCGAGTTCATGCTCTACGCGTTGTGGGACCTCGGCTTCAAAGTCGGCCACGCCTCGCGCACCATCGACGAGGGCGTACGGCTGAGCCGCGAGGACATCACCATCCGCACCTCCATCCTGGAGGCGCGGCGCCTGGCCGGCGACGAGGGCCTGGCCGCGCAGCTGATGAAGCGGTTCCGCGACGAGGTGGTGCGCGGCACCGGCGCCGAATTCGTCGCCGCCAAGCTGAAGGAGCGCGACGAGCGCCACGCCCGGGCCGGCGCCAGCCGCTTCCTGGTCGAGCCCAACGTCAAGGAAGGCAAGGGCGGTCTGCGCGACCTGCACACGCTGTTCTGGATCGCCCGCTACCTGCATCCGGCGGAAAGCCTGGACGCCGTCCTCAGGCTGGACGTGTTCCAGGGCCGCGAGGTGCGCGCCTTCATCCGCGCCTTCGATTTTCTCGAAGCGGTGCGCGCCCATTTGCACTTCGTCACCGGCCGGGCGGAAGAACGACTCACCTTCGACCTGCAGCCGGGCGTCGCGCGACGCATGGGCTTTGCGGATCGTCCGCGGTCCGGCGGCGACAACACGCCGGCCGTCGAGCGCTTCATGCGGCGTTACTTCCTCATCGCCCGCGAGGTAGGCGCGCTCACCCGCGCCTTCTCCGCCAAGCTGGAGGCCGAGCACCTGAAGGCGGCGCCGAAGGGACTGTCGCGGTTCCTGCAAGGCGGCGCCCAGCGGCGGCGCAAGGCTCTGGACGAACCCGGGTTCCACGTCGAAGGCGGTCGGCTGGCGGTCGACAGCGTCGAGACCTTCACCCGGGATCCGGCCAACCTCCTGCGGCTGTTCAGGATTGCGGACGTCCGCAACCTCGATCTGCATCCGGACGCCTTCACCGACGCCACGCGCTCGCTGAACCTGATCACCTCCAAGGTCCGGCGCGACCCCGCGGTGGCGAAGGTCTTCCTCGACATTCTCGCCCGCGGCCGCGACCCGCGCCGAACCCTGGAGCTCATGAACGAAGCCGGGGTGCTCGGCCGCTACATCCCGGAATTTGGCCGCATCGTCGCCCAGATGCAGTTCAACATGTACCACTCGTACACGGTCGACGAGCACACCCTGCGCGCGGTCGGCATCATCGCCGACATCGCCAACGGCCGCTTCGCCGAAGATCACCCGCTCTGCACCTCGATCGCGCCGCTCATCGAGGATCGCGAAGCGCTGTTCCTGGCCATGCTGCTGCATGACACCGGCAAGGGCGGCGTCGGGGGACAGGAGAAGGCCGGCGCCAGGGCCGCACGCCAGGCGCTGGAGCGGATGGGCGTCGAGCGCTCGAAGATCGAACTCGTCGCCTGGCTGGTCGAACATCATTTGATGATGAGCGACTTCGCCCAGAAGCGCGACGTCAGCGATCCGGCCACGGTGGCCGCCTTCGCCCGCGTCGTCGAGAACCCGGAACGCCTGCGCCTGCTGCTGGTGCTGACGGTGGCGGATATCCGCGCCGTGGGGCCGGGCGTCTGGAACGGCTGGAAGGGCCAGCTGCTGCGGGAACTCTATGCGGCCACCGAGATGGTGTTTCGTGGTGGACGGATGTCCGACGCCGCGGGCCTGGCGCGACGGCGCCTGGAAGCCGTCGCCTACGACGCCCGCACCGCGCTCGTCGCGGCCTTGCCGGACGCCCGCGCCTGGGCCACGTCCATGGAGGACGCCTACTTCGCCGCCTTCTCGGCCGATGAGCAGGCATCCCACGTCGCGCTGTGGCGCGAGGCGGAGACCGAAGGCGGAGCGGCGGCGGAGGCCCGGATCCGCGCCGACAACAACGCCGCCGAGATCGTCGTGGCGGCGCGCGACCGAGAAGGTCTGTTCGCCGATCTCGCCCAGGCCATCGCCGGCCTTGGCGGCAATGTGGTCGCGGCCCGCATCTTCACCTCTTCGACCGGCGCGGCCCTCGACGCGTTCTATGTGCAGGACGCCTCGGGCGCGCCCTTCGGCCGCGACAACCCCCGCGCGCTCGCCCGGCTGGTCGAGGCGATCGCCGCCGCCGCCAAGGGGCAGCCCCCGGCGCTGGAGCCGCGCCGCGCCGGCGACTTCGGCCGCTCCGCCGCCTTCGCCATCTCGCCCACGGTCACCATCGACAACGACGCGTCAGCCGCCGCGACGGTGATCGAGGCCTCCGGACGCGACCGACCGGGTCTGTTGGCGGCCCTGGCGCGGGTGCTGGCGGAGGCCGAACTGTCGATCCAGTCGGCGCATATCGACAACTATGGCGAGCGCGCCGTCGACACCTTCTACGTCGTGGCGCGGCGGGGCCGCCTCGACGAGCCCCGGCGCGCCGCGGCCGTCCGCAGCCGGCTCGTGGAAGCTCTGGAAGACGCCGAAACCCCCGCCTCCCGCCTCGAGCGCGCCAGGGCTTCCGCCGGGCGCTAGCAGCTTTGGGTCCCGACCCCGGGCAGCGCGAGACCCGGGGCCTGAAGGGCCGTCGCCGAGCCGGGAGACGTCTATCTAGAACACGAAGAACAGCACCACCGCGATCACCACCGCGATCAACGCGAACGCGCCTGTGAGCCGCACGCCGCGTTCGAGCCGGGCGGCTTCCGCCGGGGGCAGGGCGGCGGCGTTCCAATCCGGCGCGCGGACGAACCAGACGCCGAGGATGCCCGAGCTCGCCGACGCCATGCCGAGATCGGTGAGCGGCGCGCCGGTTCGGCTGGCGATGTCGGTCGCCACCGGGCGCAGCGAGGCCGTGGCCATCGCGGTGTCGAGAGCCCGCTCCTCGAACAGGAAGATGCCCTCGCCGTCCTTGCGCAACAGACGGTAGGGTCGCTGCATCATGCCGCCGCCCAGGCCCTTGTAGACCTCCAACCGCGTCTCGATGGCCGCGATATCGCCGACCGGCACCGTGGTTTTGCAGGCCGGGGGCCGGTGGATCAGGGATCGGTTGGCGGGGAGATCGAGGGTCACGCTTTCCGGCTCGATGTCGATCCGCCAGGGGCGCTTTCCGCGCATGTCGCGCCAGACGTAGAGGACCAATAGGCCGCAAAAGGCGGCCAGGGCCAGCAGTCCGATCTCGACCCGCCAGCCGGCGAAGCCCACCATCGAGACGGCCACGACCAGCAGCGACGCCGTCGCCGCGGCGAGGACGGCCACGCCGATGGCGGACTGGATCATGGGCTGGCTGGACAGCCGCCAGACCTTTCCGGCCGGCGTCGCAGGATGATCGCTCGATGTCAGCATCAGGCGGCCCGCAGCGCCTCCGCCACCGGAAAGGTGGCGGAGCGTATGGCCGGCGCCAGGCCGCCGACGAAGCCGATGGCGAGGGCGGTGACGATGCCGGTGGGAGCCGCCGAGGCGGTCACCACCGCGCGGAAGCCGACCCCCTGGGTCGCGACGTCGTGGTTGTCGTAGGCGGGCAGGGCGAGGCCGAGCCCGATCAGCGCGCCGGGGATCGCCAGCAGCCGGGCTTCGATCATCGCCGACGCGACCGCGAGGCAGCCCTGCAGGACGCCGAACAGCACGAACGCGCTGGCGATCGAGACCATCGTCAGGGCGGTGCGCACCGGCCTGCGCCAGAGCCCGGCCCGGATCGGCGGCAGGTGCTTCATGCCTCAGCCTCTCTCACCGGCACAGCATTTGAAAGACCAATGTTCCGCGGGCCGAAAATGGACTCGCGAGCAACTTGGAGACGCGCCATGGCGTCGCAAAATGCCGTCGTCGCCAGGGCAACCGATCATGGGTTGGCCTTCCT
Source organism: Caulobacteraceae bacterium (assembly GCA_035504785.1). GTDB lineage: Bacteria > Pseudomonadota > Alphaproteobacteria > Caulobacterales > Caulobacteraceae > Acaudatibacter. The sequence goes on along the minus strand of DATJRL010000171.1, from coordinate 347 downwards.
GGTCGCCGGTCAGGGCCGGATCGACTGGACCACGGACGACCGGATCGTCCAGACCTTCGAAGACGTCCGGGAGGCCACGCGCACCGCCATGCGGCTGCCCGGGCGGTTCCGCGCGTTCGCCCTGCCCGGCCGGCCGTCGCGCTGGTGCGACGGCCGCGCTTTCACCTAGGCGTCCGTCCGAGATCGCGGATCAATATTTACCCGCGTGCGCCTGAGAGAAGGATCGCAAATCCCGCTCCAGCGAGAGAGGTGTGCACGCCTCAGCCGCAAGCAAGCGGGGGATATCAAGCAAGCGGGGGATATATTGCCCGTCAGTACCCGTCGATGATCAGCGGGGCCGGGGCGCG
>DATJRL010000170.1:0-2231 GCA_035504785.1 Caulobacteraceae bacterium | reverse complement strand
TCGAGGGCGAGCGCGAGAAGCTGCTGCGCATGGAGGACGACCTGCGCAAGCGCGTCGTCGGCCAGGAAGAGGCGCTGGTCGCCGTCGCCGACGCCGTCCGCCGCGCCCGCGCCGGCCTGAAGGACCCGAACCGGCCGATCGGCTCGTTCCTGTTCCTGGGTCCCACCGGCGTCGGCAAAACCGAGCTCACCAAGGCGCTGGCCGAGTTCCTGTTCGACGACGAGGCCGCCATCACCCGGCTCGACATGAGCGAGTACATGGAGAAGCACTCCGTCTCGCGCATGATCGGCGCGCCGCCCGGCTACGTCGGCTACGACGAGGGCGGGGCGCTCACCGAGGCGGTGCGCCGGCGTCCCTACCAGGTCGTGCTGTTCGACGAGGTGGAAAAGGCCCACGCCGACGTCTTCAACGTGCTGCTGCAGGTGCTCGACGACGGCCGCCTGACCGACGGCCAGGGCCGCACGGTCGACTTCCGCAACACCCTGATTATCATGACCTCGAACCTGGGATCGGAGTACCTGGCCTCGGACGCCGTCAGCGACGGCGACACCTCCGTCGAGGCGGTGCGGCCGCTGGTGATGGACGCGGTGCGCCGGCATTTCCGGCCCGAGTTCCTCAACCGGATCGACGAGATCGTGCTCTTCCAGCGGCTCGGCCGCGAGCAGATGGACTCGATCGTCAAGATCCAGCTGGAACGGGTCGAGAAGCTGCTCGCCGACCGCCGCATGGCGATCGACCTTACGCCCGACGCGTTGGACTGGCTCGCCGAGCGCGGCTACGATCCGGTCTACGGGGCGCGGCCGCTGAAGCGCGTGATCCAGAAGGAGCTGGTCGACCCCATCGCCCGCAAGCTGCTCTCCGGCGACCTGGAAGACGGCTCGGTGATCCAGGTCACCAACGGCGGCGACAAACTCGAATTCGGCCGCGCCGCCGTCCACTGACTCTCCTCACCCGCCCCGTAGAGGGCGGGGGAGGGGGACCATCCGCAGGATGGTGGAGGGGCGCTAGCGCCCGCTGAACGCGCGCGCCGAGTCGAAGTACGTCGCAGCCGGCTACCGGAACGCCTCCGCCAGCGCCACGGGCGAGAGTTGGCCGGGGGCGGGGCCGTAGCGGTTGGCTTCGGAGGCGCCGGGGGCGAGGCCGATGGCGACGGTGAAGATGGTCCAGACCGCGCCCACCGTATCGGCGGTCAGCGAAGGCGCGGCGCCCCGGCCGACCAGCGCCCCGGCCAGCGCGGCGCCGAAGCTCCAGGCCAGCGCCTGCCACCAGCCGGAGTGGCCGAGGTCGTGGAGGCGACCGGCGTAGGTCCGCACCCAGAACGGCGCGAGCAGCGCGGCCGCCAGCCACCATCCGAACTCCGCGAAGCCGGCGGTGAGCGCCATCAGGCCGGCGGCCGACAGCCAGTAGCTCATCAGCCCGGTCCGTGCTCCGACGAAGCCGGGCAGCAGGTGCTGGGGCGTGGGCCTCGGCGCCGGATCGCCGGCCGCCAGCCAGCGATCGCGTGCGCCGTTCAGCAGGCCGGCGAGGCTCGGCGGGTCGAGCTCCCAGCCTGGCGCCAGCGACCCCTCCAACCCTGTGACGGCGGCGCCAAGGCGCTTCAGCGGCGTCCTCGGCGGCGTGGTGAACGAGAAGCCGACGGTGCGGCCCTCGAGCCCGACCAGGGCGGGGCGGAAGTCGTAGACCTCGCTCCAGGCCCAGCGCCGGGCGCCGAGCAGGCGCTGCTCGGCAAGTCCGGCCGGCGACAACTCCAGGCGCGCCGGCGATGTCGCGATCCAGGCCCCGAACGTCGCCGACACCGCGACCAGCGCCAGCCAGACCGGGAACAAGGGCGCGGCGCCCGGCACGCTCGCCATCGCCCCGCCGAGGCCGGCCACCGCCACCGCCAGGCCGGCGGCGCCGCGAAGGCCGCGCCAGCGCGAGCCGCGTACGACGATAAGGGTCTGGGTCCAGTCGGCGTTCATGCCGCTCCCGCCGGCTTCCGTTAACGAACCGTTTACCAGCTTGCGCCGACTGGCAAGCGCGCTCGCGCCGGCGGGGAGCGCGGCCGCGCGGCTGTGCTAGTGTTGGGCCGAGGAGGACCGGATGGACGGCGGCGCTCGCGGCATTGCCGTGGACAAATTGGCGCGAGGCCTGGGCTGGGCCGCGATCGGGACGGCCGCGGCCTTGGCTGGCGCCAGTCTGGCCGTCGGGGCGGCGTGCGCCGCGGAACCCAACGCCGCGTCGTCGCCGGC
>DATJRL010000169.1:0-3862 GCA_035504785.1 Caulobacteraceae bacterium | reverse complement strand
CGCATCGAGCAGCCGCTGCCCGCGCCCACGAGTCCGCCGCCGGTCACCGGCGCCTCGCCCGCGCCGCCCGCCGCCAACAGCCTCGCGCCGATCGACGGGAGCTCCGCCACGTGACCGTCAGCGCGCTGACGCGGCCGGGCGAGCGCGAGCGCTTCATCGTCCGCCTGACCCAGATCGACTGGACCCTGGCCTTCGTCATCTGCACGATCGCGGCCGCGGGGGCCGCGATGCTCTACTCGGTGGCCGGCGGCAAGTGGGAGCCGTGGGCGGCCGAGCAGTTGCTCCGCTTCGGGTTCTGGTTCGTGGTGATGATCGTCCTGGCGACGGTCGACCTGCAGATCTGGTACGCGCTGGCCTACCCGCTCTACGCCGTGGCCTTGGTGCTGCTGGTCGCGGTGGCGGCGCACGGACACTCGGCCCTGGGCGCCCAACGCTGGCTGAATCTCGGGCCAATCCACGATTTCCAGCCATCGGAGGTGATGAAGATCGCGCTCGTGCTGGCGCTGGCGCGGTTCTACCACCGGCTCTCGGCCAAGCACGCCAAGCTCTCGTTCTGGCTTCTCTTCCCGGCGCTGCTCATCGCCATGCCCGCCGCCCTGGTGATGAAGGAGCCGGACCTCGGCACCGCGCTGCTGATTTCAGCCACCGGCATCGCCATGATGATCCTCGCCGGGCTCGACTTGCGCATCGTCGGAGCGGGCGCGGCGGCGGGCGTCGCGGCGGTGCCGTTCCTGCACCTGGTGCTGAAGCCCTACCAGCTGCAACGCCTCGGCAGCTTCCTGAATCCCGAGGCGGTTCGCTCTGGCGCCGGCTATCACATCGTCCAGTCGAAGATCGCGCTCGGCTCCGGCGGCCTGCTCGGCAAGGGCTTCGGTCTCGGCACCCAGAGCCAGCTCAACTTCCTGCCCGAGAAGCAGACCGACTTCATCTTCGCCTCGCTTGCCGAGGAGTTCGGCTTCGTGGGCAGCGTCAGCATCCTGCTGCTTTATGCGGCGGTGATCTTCATGTCGCTGCGCATCGCCTCCGTGGCCCACAGCCATTTCGGACGCATGGGCGCCGCCGGCATCACCGCCACGGTGGCGTTCTGCGTGCTGATGAACGGCGCCATGGTCATGGGTCTGGCCCCGGTGGTGGGCGTGCCGATGCCGCTGCTGTCCTGGGGCGGCACGGTGATGATGAGCTGCATGATCGGCTTCGGCCTGGTCATGGCCGTCCGCGTCCAGCGCTACACCGAGATCTCCAGCGGCCGCGGCGCGATGCTTTGACCGGCTCTCTCCCTCAGAGGAGCCTGTTGCACAACTCGATGAGATCGCCATGAAAGCTCCTTTCCCCCCTGCGGGGAAGGGTTGGGGATGGGGGTGTCAACTCGGTCGTTGTTGATTTGGTTCGGGAATTTCCGGCAAGCAGAGCGCTTGCACCCCCGCCCCCGACCCCTCCCCGCAAGGGGGAGGGGAGTTATGCAACAGCCCCCTCATGGGGGAGGGGAGACTCGCCGCGCCCGCACCACCGCCGCGTCTAGGGCCTGCAGGAACTTGGAGCGGTCGGCGGGGGTAAAGGGCCGGGGGCCGCCGGTGATTTCACCCATCGAGCGAAGGTGCTCGGCGATGGCGCGCGAGGCGAGGCCGGCGCCGATGTTGTTCGGCGTGAACGCCCGGCCGGTGGGATGCAGGGCCTGGCCGCCGGCCTTCAGCACACGGTGCGCCAGCGGGATGTCGGCGGTGATCACCACGTCGGCCGGCCCGGCGCGTTCGGCGACCCAATCGTCGGCGGCGTCCGGCCCCTGGTCCACCACCACCGAGGTGACGAGCTTCAGCGGCGGCGTGCGGATCCAGCTGTTGGAGACCACGAACACCGGCAGGGCGTAGCGCGTCGCCACCTTGTAGACCTCATCCTTTACCGGACAGGCGTCGGCGTCGATGAAGAGGGTGGTCATCAGGGCGAATCCGGTGAGTTCCCAATCTAACCACGAAGGACACAAAGAACGCGAAAGTCACCAAGGGCGCCGCGGACCCGGCCGAGCGCCCCAACTTCGTGTCCTTCGGGTCTTTGTGGTGGATAGGACAGGCGCCGCCTCCGGCGGCTCTCAGGTTGGCCCGTTCGTGCTTTTCGGGTTTTTCGTGGTTCCCGGCTTCGGTTAGATCACCCGGTCGAGGGGAGTTGAATGACCGGGATCACCGCCGACGCCGCGCCCGCGGCCAAGACGACATCCATGCGCACGGTCATCGGCGCCTCGGCGGCCGGGACGGCGTTCGAGTGGTACGACTTCTTCGTCTTCGGCAGCCTGCTCTCGATCATCTCGAGGAACTTCTTCGCCGAGCTCGGCCCCACCGCCGGGCAGATCGCAGCGCTGGCGCTGTTCGGCGTCGGCTTCGCCTTCCGGCCGCTGGGGGCGCTGATCTTCGGGCGCGTCGGCGACCTCCTCGGGCGCAAGGCGGCGTTCCTGATCTGCGTCTCGATGATGGGCGGGGCGACCTTCGCCATCGGCCTGTTGCCCAGCTACCAGCAGGCCGGTCCGATCGCGCCGATCCTGCTGATCTCCCTGCGCATCCTGCAAGGGACGGCGCTGGGCGGCCAGTACGGAGGGGCGGCGATCTATGTGGCCGAGCATGCGGCGCCGGACCGGCGCGGCTGGTCCACCGGCTGGGTGCAGACGTCGGCCGCCCTGGGGCTGATCGCGGCGCTGGCCGTGATCTTCGTCACGCGGCGCACGTTGGGCGAGGCGGCCTTCGCGGCGCCCGACTGGACTGGCGGCTGGCGCATCCCGTTCTTCGTCTCGGTGGGCCTGGTGGCGATCTCGATCTGGATGCGCTCGCGGCTGGCCGAGAGTCCGGCGTTCGCGAAGATGAAAGCGGCGGGCGCGGCGACCCACGCGCCGTTCGCCGAGGCTTTCGGCCACTGGCCGAACCTCAAGCTGGTGCTGATCGCCTTCTTCGCCCTGATGACCGCCCAGGGCGCCTACTGGTACACGGTGTTCTTCTACTCGCAGACCTTCATGCAGACCTTCCTGAAGGTCGAAGGCGACTTCGCCAACCTGATGATCCTGGCCGCGGCGTTGCTGAGCGCGCCGCTCTATGTGTATTTCGGCTGGCTGTCGGACCGGGTAGGGCGCAAGCCGGTGATGCTGGCGGGGATGACGCTCGGGCTCGTCGCCCTGGTTCCCGGCTTCCTGCTGCTCGCGCAAGGCGCCAACCCGGCGCTGGTGCGGGCGAGCCGCGCCACGCCGGTGATCGTGGCCGCCGATCCCGCCACGTGCGGCTCGCAGTTCGACATCACCGGCAAGTCCAAGCCGATCACCAGCTGCGACATCGCCAGGGCGGCGCTGGCCAACGCCGGCGTCAGCTATTCGAACGCGGCGGCGCCGGCGGGGCGGCCGGCGGTCGTGAGGGTCGGCGGCGTCGAGGTCGCCTCGGGGGACGGACGCGGCCTGACGGGTGCGGCGGCGAAGACCGTGACGGACAAGACCGACAGGGCCATCGCCGCGGCGCTCGCCAAGGCCGGCTATCCGACTAGGTCGGACCCGAGGAGCCGAAACACCCCGCTGATCCTGGCGGTGCTGGCGGTGTTCGTGGTCGCGGCCACGGCGCTCTACGGCCCGATGGCGGCGGGGCTCGCCGAGCTGTTCCCGGCGCGGGTGCGCTACACGGCGCTGTCGCTGCCCTATCATCTCGGCACCGGTTGGATCGGCGGCTTCCAGCCGGTGGCGTCGTTCTCGATCGTTGTCGCCACCGGCAACATCTACGCCGGGCTTTGGTATCCGGTGGTGTTCACGGCGATCAGCGTCGTCTGCTGCTTCTTCTTCCTGCCGGAGACGAGGGGACGGTCGCTGGAGAACTGAAGAGCTGAGCCGGCAAATCGCACCTGC
>DATJRL010000168.1:0-4249 GCA_035504785.1 Caulobacteraceae bacterium | reverse complement strand
GATCAGGATGAGGGTGGTGAAGAACGTCACCGAGCTTGCCACGCCCACGGCGGCCAGGCTGACCAGCGCCGCCACCATTGCACCGGCCACCAGCCGCGCGGGATCCAGCGCGACGCCGTAGACGTGGGCGGCGTAGACCGCGACGGCGACGTTGCCGGCCGGGCTGGTGATGCGGAACAGCGCCACCGCCATCGGCAGAACCAGGTCGCGCACCCGTTCCGGCGCCCCCAGCTCGGTGGTCGCGCGAAGCATCACCGGCAGGGACGCGAGCGAGGATTGCGTCGAGACAGCCATCGCTTCGACCGGAGTCAGCGCGGCGAGCATCCGGCGCGGCGCGATGCGGCCGCCGACCAGACCGAGAAGCAATCCGACCGAACCGGCCGCCAGGCACATGATCGAAACGACGACAACGTATTGCCCCAGCAGGCCGACGGCGCTCGCGCCGGTTTTGGCCCCGACCGCCAACGCGAGGAGGAAGACGCCAAACGGCCCGGCCTGCAGGATCCACCCCACGAGCGTCATCATCGCGGCCTGCACCGCGTCGAAGAACCCGAACAGCGCCAGGCGGCGAGGCTCGGCCTGCGCCGCGGCGGCGAGCCCGAACAGCAGGGCGAAGACGACGATGGCGGCCATGGAGCCGTCGGCCGCGGCCTTCACCAAGTTGGTCGGAATGAAGGAGCCGAGCCACTCGGCGAAGGGCGTGGCCGGGGGTAAGCCGGATGCGTCGCGTGTCAAAGACCGCAGCGCCGCCTCGGCCGCCGCGGGCGGAGGCCACGCGGCGAGAAGGGCCGGAGTCGCGAGCGCGCCGATGGCGGCGCTCACGACCAGGAGCACGGCGAAAGCGCCCAGGGCTCGGGCCGCCAGGCGGCCGGCGTGGGCGGCGTCCGACGCCTGCGCGATACCGATGACCACCAGCGAAAACACCAAGGGAATGATCGTCATGCGCAGCGCGTCGAGCCACAGACCACCCAGCGCATCCGCCGCCGACACCACCTGATCCCGCCACGGCGCGTGGACGGTCGCCAGACCGATGCCGATCGCCAAACCACAGACCAAGCCGATCAGGATGCGAGTCGAAAGCGAGCCGGCGTTCATGCGGCGTCAGTCGCCCGACGCGCCTGAGATGATCAGGGTGACAAAGACGTTGTCCTCTCGGACGACCCGACATCCGAACACGCCGCCGACGGCGACACGGGGCAAAACGCGCAAGGCGTGGGCTCGCGCCGCCTGATCGTTCGAGAAGAACCGGGTGGTCGTCTCGCCCACGACCGGTTCCGCCCGCCCGTCGACGTATTTCAGGAATTCGAACGCATAAACCATGTCACGCCGAATGGCTGCCGCCGGTCATCACGGCGCGCGATCCGTCGTCGCTCAGTGAAATCTCAATCTCGCGTTTCCCCCAAAGAAGTGCAGCACATTGTTCTTGGTGGGGCTTGTCATCGACGACGACGCCACGGTCAGCGTCCGACGATCCAATAGATCGCCCCGAAAACCCTACGGGCATGGCCTCCTGAAGCCATGCCCCGTATCCGCCGCCCGAGGTTTCAATTGTCGGTGGGGCGCATGCGCGGGACCAAGCCCGTCGTGCGCCCCATGCCGCCTACGACAGGAACGTCGTCCCGCCCATGCCCGCCAGGCCGATGCGCTCGAGGCCGCGGGCGGAGGCCATGGCCGGCTTCGCCATCACGTCCTCGAATGCGACGCGGAACTTGCTCATGTCTTCCGGCGCCCCGACCGAGACCCGCACGGCGTTCGGCCACACCGGCCATATGCGGCCGATGAAAACCTTCTGCTCGCGCAGCGCCGCGATCACACTGTGCCCGTCTCGCCCGGTGTCGATCATGAAGCAGTTGCTGTGCGAGACGCCGATCGGCTTGAAGCCTTTCTCCTTCAGCCAGGCTATCGTTTCGGTCCGGGTGTCGGCGATCCACTTCTTGCGCGTTGGCACGAGGTCAGGGTCCTCCAGCGACGCGCGCGCGGCGACCAGCGCGGTGACCGGCATCATGTTCTGGAGATACGCCTGCAGTTTCGCGAGAAGGTCGGGCCGCCCGATGGCCATGCCGCAGCGGATCCCGGCCATGCCGTACACCTTGGAGAAGGTGCGCAGGACGATCAGATCCTTCCCCGCCGCCACCTGGTCCAGGACCGATTGCTCGTCGGACAGATGGATGTAGGCCTCGTCCACCATCAGGATCGAGCCCGCGGGCTTGTTCGCCAGGGCCCAGAGGATGTCCTCGCGCGGCGTGACGGTGCCGGTCGGGTTGTTCGGATTGCAGATGTAGATGACCCCGGCGGCCGGATCGGCGGCCACCATCGCCTTGACGTCGTGGGCGTAATCGGCGGTCAACGGCAGCTTATGGATCGCCGCGCCCGTCACGCTCGCGGCGACCATCGGCGACTCGTAGGACGGGTCGGCGATGACGAGGCTGCGCGAGGGCGAGGTGAAGGCCAGCACCGTGTAGTGCAACGGCTCGGAGGAACCGGCGTAGACGGCGACATTCTCCGGCTTGAGCCCGTTCTGATCGGCGAACAACTGGATGAATTTGTCGTTGACGTCGTAGCGGTCGTAGCGGCCGCCGAGCGGCGCGATGTCGGCGATCGCCGCGCAAGCCGCCTTCGAGGGGCCGAGCGGGTTCTCATTGGCGTTGATCAGCACCGCGTCCGGCGGAATGTCGCCGAGGAAGCTGGCCCGCGCCGCCCTGGCCAAGGTCGCTTCCGATACGATCGGCGCCGCGGCCGCCAGCGCGGCTGTCCACAAGAACGAACGCCGGCGCATCAGGGAGACGGGTTCGTCAGACGTATCGGTCACTGGACTATCCTTTCCTGTATATGAGCCGTAAGCTCGAAAATCCGATCCTTCGAGATCTCGGCAGGCGCCTAGAATGGCTTCGCCATTCTATTGCCGGCGCAAGTTGTCGGCTCATATCTTCAGGGCGCTCTTGAACATGAAGAGAGAAATGATGACGAGATAGGCGCCGAAGACGCGCTTGAGTGGCGGAGCGGGCAATTTGTGAGCGGCCGCGACGCCAAGCGGGGCGGTGAGGATCGACATCGACGAGATCGCGACCGCCGCCGGGAGGTTGACGTAGCCGATCGAGCCCCAAGGCAATCCGCTGTGACCGAACCCGATAATCGCGAAGCCGATCGCTGTCGGGACGGCGATGAAGGTTCCGATACCCGACGCGGTCGCGATGGCCCGGTGGATCGTGCGGCTGCAGAGAGTCATCACGGTGATGGCGATGGTGCCGCCGCCGATGCCGAGCAGAGACGAGAAGGTGCCGAGCCCACCGGCGATCGCGAAGCGGGTAAAGCCCGTGGGCATCTCCTCGCTGACGGTTCTGTCGCTCAGGTGCGGCACGATAAACATGACCGACATCAGCATCACGCCGGCGGCGAAGATCAGGAGCAGGCCCTGGCCGTTGACGTGACCGGCGAGCACGACGCCGACCGCGTCGCCCAGCACCAGCCATGGCGCCCAACTCTTGAGGATGACGAAGTCGACCGCGCCGCGCTTCGCGTGTGATGTCACCGATCGTAGCGAGGCCACGATAATCGTCGCCGCCGACGTCCCCACGGCGACGTGGGCGTATTCCGCCTTCTCCCCGCCCAGGAGCGGCAAGACGAGCAACATCGCCGGAACGACGACGAAGCCGCCGCCAATGCCGAAAATGCCGGCGGCGAACCCGGCGAACAGGCCGGCGCACAGCAACGCCACGAGCGGAAGCAGCCAACTCAAACTATCCAGATGCATCTATAACAGCCCGTCCCAGTCGCCGCGCGAGCGGGGATCGCAAAGAGCCCGCTCGCGGCGCAAATGCCTCGCCGCGAAACGGGCCCCCAAGTCCGGCGGCGACTGCCGGCTCCCGCACCTCCGCTTTAGTGCGCGATTTGCGCGACACAGCATTTTCCGGAGGGCAAATGCTCCGCGCCCCCCGGCAATGGTCAGCGCGAGGGCGCCGCGGGCGCTCGGTGGTTCATTTGTGAGCGCGCGTCGCGGCGCGAGGCGCTTCCCGATGGCGCGCGGGGCGGGGATGGCGCAAGGAGGCCGCGCGACGGACCGGATACGCCGATGCATTTCGACACCCTGACTTTGCGGCGCGCCAACGCGGGCGACCTCGAGCGGCTCCGTTCACTGATGGACGTCGCCATATCGCTTCTGCAGACCGCATTTCTCTCGCCCGAACAAATCGCCGCGTCCCGCTACGTCATGGGCCTCGACACACAGTTGATCACCGATGGGACCTATTTC
>DATJRL010000167.1:0-2417 GCA_035504785.1 Caulobacteraceae bacterium | reverse complement strand
AGCTTGTCGTATTGGTCGGGGTTCTTGTTCAGCCAGTAGACGCTGCCGGAGATGGTGTTGCGGGTGGTGTCGTTGCCACCCACGATCAAGAGCACGACATTCCCGCGGTACTCGTTCACGTCCATGTTCCGGGTGGCCGGGTTGTGCGCCAGCATCGAGATCAGGTCGATGCCCGGCTCGGCGTTCACCCGCTGGTTCCACAGCTCGTTGAAGGCGCTGAAGCACTCCATCGTCGCCGCCGCCTTCTGCTGCCAGCTCTCCACCGGGCCGTGGCCGGGCTGGTTCATGAACATGTCCGACCAGTACGGCAGCTTGCGCCGCTCCTCGAATGGGAAGTCGAAGAGCGTGGCCAGCGTCATCGCCGTCAGTTCCTTCGACACCAGGTCGACCCAGTCGAACTCCTCGCCGATCGGGAGCGAGTCGAGGATCCGGCCGGCGCGCTCGCGCACCACGGGCGACATCTTGGCGAGATTCGCGGGGGCCAGGGTCGGGCTCACCGCCTTGCGTTTCGGCCCGTGCTCGGGCTCGTCCATGGTGATGAACCCGGCGCCGCCGCCGCGGCGAGGCTCCACGCCCATCGCCTCCATGGCCTTGCGCTGCTCTTCCATCGCCCTGCGGTTCGGCAGTCCGATGCCCTCGGCGGAGGAAAACGCCTCATGGTTGGTGTCCACGGCCATGATGTCGTTCCACTTGGTCACCGACCAGTATGGCCCGAAGTCGCTGTCGGGGGTGAAGTGCACCGGGTCCTCGCGCCGCAGACGCTCGAAGATCGGCCAGATGGTGTCGTTCTGGAAGCGATCGGTCCGCGCCGGGTTCAGCTCGGCCAGCGGCAGGGCGTAGGCCTCGCCGGCGTCGGTTGCGACCTCGGGTTTCACGGCGATGTTCATGGGCGGATTCCTCTCGTTCGAGCGCGAGGATCGGCGCGGACGCAGGCTATGTCAATGCCTGTTGACTTGGGGCCGGCGAGGGAACGCGGCGCCGAGCTTGCTCGTTACCGCTGCGAAGGCGCACGATCGCGCCAGTTCGGGATTCGCGTGGGCGCTTCGGTCATATCGCTGGATGAGGTCCGGTTGGCGAGGCGCCAGAGCCTCCCGTGCGCCGGCGCGAGCCTTGCGGCGGGCCAAACGTCTCGGGCGGTCGGCGTGAACGACAACGCGACCGCGCCGCTCTTCGCGCCGGGCGAGTACATCCTCGCCGGCCTGCTTTGCGCGAGACCGCGGCGACCCGCCGACTGAGCATCCCCACGGTTGACGCGTCCGCCCGTCTGGGCTGTTTGCTCGAAATGGCAAGCGACGGAGGAAGCTATGGGCGCCGACCTGGTTCTGAGTTTGCTCGATGGCCCCGTCGCGCGGCTGACGCTCAACGACCCCGACCGGGCCAACGTGCTGTCGACGGCGATGATGTCGGCCCTCGGCGAAGCCCTCGCCGCCGCCGCGGCCCGCGAGGAGGTGCGGGTGGTGGTGCTCGGCGCGGCGGGAAAGATCTTCTGCGCGGGTCATGATCTCGGTGAACTGGTCGGCAAGTCGCGGCCCCCGCCGGATGCGCTGTTCGAAGCCTGCGGCGCGCTGATGATGGCGATCGGCGCCTGCCGCGCGCCGGTCATCGCCCGCGTCCAGGGCGCAGCGGTCGCCGCGGGTTGCCAACTCGTCGCCAGCTGCGATCTGGCCTACGCCAGCGACACCGCGAAGTTCGCGGTCTCGGGGATCAATCTCGGGCTGTTCTGTTCGACCCCCGGCGTCGCCTTGGGCCGCGCGGTGGGCCGCAAGGCGGCCATGGAGCTGCTGCTGACCGGCCAGATGATCGACGCCCGCCGCGCCGCCGCACTGGGGCTGATCAATCAGGCGACGCCCTCGGCCGAGCTGGATGCGGCGGTCGACGGGGCGGCGCGGCTCATCGCCGGCAAGCCGCCGGAGGCGCTCGCGCTCGGCAAGGCCGCGTTCCGTCGGCAGATCGAGGCGCCGGTGTCCGAGGCTTACGCCATCGCCGCGCGGGCGATGGTCGAGAATCTCGCCTTCGACAGCGCCCAGACCGGCATCCGAGGATTTCTGGCTCGCTAGAGCACCGCAGAGTAGGGAGAGGGAAGGCGAGGGGCGCGCGTCGCTGGATACGGTCAGCAATTTCAATACTTTAGCGACATCTTGTTCCCTTCTCCCTCTGCGGGAAAACGAATCGCAAGCGAGAGATGTGGGCGTCCCGAAGCGCTACAGCGTGTTGAAGTCAGACGACATCAGCCCGTCACCCCGGACAAGCCCCCGACTTGATCGGGGGCGCCGATACGGGGCCGGAAGCGCCGCCACCGAGCTGGAGTTCGTCCAGGAACCGGATGGTCCGGCCCCGGATCGGCCTTGCGGGCTACGGCATTCACACATCTGAAGACCGCCAGCAATTTCAATATCTTAATCTCGATCCTAACGCCC
>DATJRL010000166.1:0-13323 GCA_035504785.1 Caulobacteraceae bacterium | reverse complement strand
CCACCGCCTCCGTCTTTCCCCCCGCGGACGGCGCCGTGGCGCCGCCCGGCGGAACGCGATCCCGAGTCGCGGTCTCGCCGGGCGCAGGTTTCCGCTGCGGACAGGCGGCTCGCGCCGCCTTGAGCCTCGAACCGAGCGGCGCCGTCTTGTCGGCGGGCGCGGCGAATCTGAACGCTGCGCTTGCGGCGGCGGATAATCCGTGAATTAGGGCCGACGGGCGCATAGCTCTCGGAAAACGCCGCCGTGACCCGAATCCTAGTCATCGAGGACGATGCCGAGACCGCACAGGAGATCGCTGCTTGCCTCATGGCGAGCGGCTTCGAACCCGAGCATCGGGCTGATGGACCCGGCGGACTCGACGCGGCGCTCGCGGAACCGTTCGATGCGATCACGCTCGACCGCATGCTTCCGGGCTGCGACGGGCTGGAGGTGCTGAAGGCGCTCCGCGACGCGGGCTTGGACGTTCCCGTGCTGATGGTGAGCGCCCTCAGCGACGTGGACGATCGGGTGACGGGCCTGCGCGCCGGGGGCGACGACTACCTGGTCAAGCCGTTCGCCCCGACCGAGCTGGTGGCCCGTCTGGAGGTGATTCTGCGGCGCAGACGCCATCCGGCGACGCCGGAAGTGGTGCTGAAGGTCGCCGACCTGGAGCTCGACCTCTTGAAGCACGAGGCGCGTCGCGACGGCCGGCGGATCGACCTCCTGCCCATGGAGTTCAAGCTGCTCGAGTTCATGATGCGCAACGCTGGCCAGACCCTAAGCCGGCGCATGATCTTCGAGAGCGTCTGGGAGTATTACTTCGACCCTGGGACCAACCTGATCGACGTGCATGTGGGCAGGCTTCGCAGGAAGATCGACGTCGGCGACGTCCAGCCGCTCTTCAGGACCGAGCGGGGCGTCGGGTACACCTTCCGTGCGCTTTAGGGAGCTGCTGCGGACCAGCACCTTTCGGCTCTCGGTCCTTTACGGACTCGTCTTCACCGTCGGCGCGATCGCGCTCCTCGGCCTGGTTTACCTGCAGTCGGCGGTCTACCTGACCCGCCGCGTCGACCGAATACTCGCCGCGGAGGCCGCTTCGCTGGCCGCCGCTCCGCCGGCCCAGCTCTCGCGGCGCATCGACGAGGCCATCAGCCTCGGCGACGCGCGCAACAATCTCATCGGCCTGTTCGCGCCCGGCCCCGCGCACATCGCCGGTAATCTCCTGCGGCTGCCGCCGACGTTGCAGCCGGATGGTCCTCCGATCGAAATTCCGCCGTCGCCCACGTTCGCGGCGTCGGCGCGGCTGATCGCCCGGAAACTGCCCGACGGCGACGTGCTCGCGGTGGGGCGCGATGTGAACCAGTTACGGGAGATGCGCACGATCATCGCCTCGGCTCTGCTGGGGAGCGGGCTGGTGATCATTCTGGTCGGGATCGCCTGCGGAGTCGCGCTCAGCCTGGGACCGCTGCGCCGGCTGCAGGCGTTGCGGGCCGCGTGCGAGGACATCGCGGCCGGCGACCTGACCCGCCGGATGCCGGTCTCCGGTCGCGACGACGAACTCGACATGTTCGCCGGCACAGTCAACCACATGATGGGCGAGGTGGAACGGCTGCTCGTCGAGGTGAAGGCCTCCACCGACACCATCGCCCATGATCTGCGCACGCCGCTGACGCGCGCTCGCGCCCAGTTGCACAGGCTTCGGCAGACGCCGGCCGACGCGGGCGAGGTCGCCAGGGTCATCGCCGAGTTGGACACCGTGCTCGAACGGTTTCGGGCCATCATGCGCATCTCCGAGCTGGAGACCCGAGAACGTCGCGCGGGGTTCTCCAGGGTGGGGCTGGCGGGCGTGCTGTCCGAGATCGTCGAGCTGTACGAGCCTTTGGCCGAGGCGGGCGGCGTCAAACTGTCCCGCTTGGGCGATGGGGACGCCGTGGTCGAAGCGGACGCGAAGCTGCTCTTCGAGGCGGTGAGCAATCTCGTCGACAACGCCATCAAATTCTGCGGCGAGGGCGGCGAAGTGTCGCTGCGGCTGGCCGGAGACGGCGCACACCCACAGATCGTCGTGCAGGACAACGGCCCTGGCATCCCGGCCGTGGAGAAGTCGGCCGTGCTGCAGCGATTCTATCGGGGCGAGCGCGACCGCGCCACGCCGGGCTCCGGCCTCGGCCTCAGCATCGCTTCGGCGATCCTGCGCCTGCACCGTTTCGAGCTCGAGCTGCGCGACGCCAATCCCGGTTTGGCGGCCGTGGTCACCTGTCGGGTAAGTCGCTGAACTGTAAATGAATTGTAATGAGCTTCGGTGAATCTTATTTCACTGGCCCCCGCGTTTCGCCTCGATAGGTTCCGCCGCATCGGACGCCGCGCCTGAGCAGGACGGATGGGCCGGTGCGTTTCTTGTGCGGCGTCCGACGCGGGGAGTTCCAATGCAGGCGATCGTGCGGTTGGCGCTGCGCCAGCCCTACACGCCGTTCGTACTGGCGATCCTGATCCTGATCTTCGGGCCGCTGGCGGCCCTGAGGACCCCCACCGACATCTTCCCGGACATCAGGATCCCGGTGATCGCGGTGGTGTGGACCTATCGGGGCCTGCCGCCGGACGACATGTCGGGGCGAGTGATCTATTATTACGAGCGGCAGCTTTCCTCCTCGGTCAACGACATCGAGCACATCGAGAGCCAGTCGCTTCCCGGCATCGGGATCGTGAAGATCTTCTTCCAGCCGAACGTCGACATCCGCACCGCCACGGCCCAAGTCACCTCGCTGTCGCAGACGGTGCTGAAGCAGATGCCACCCGGCATCACGCCGCCGCTGATCCTCAACTACAACGCCTCGACCGTTCCGATCCTGCAGCTGGCGCTGTCCAGCCCGCGGATGAGCGAGCAGCAGCTGTTCGACGCCGGGCAGAACTTCATCCGTCCGGCGCTGGCCTCGGTGGCCGGCTCGTCGATCCCGTCGCCGTACGGCGGCAAGGAAAGGCAGATCCAGGTCGACCTGGACCCGGCGGCGCTGCAGTCGAAAGGACTCTCGGCCGAGGACGTCGCCGACGCCCTGGCCGCACAAAACCAGATCGTGCCCGCCGGCACCGCCAAGATCGGCTCGTTCGAGTACAACGTGAAGCTCAACAACAGCCCGTCGGTGGTCGACGAGCTGAATCAGCTGCCGATCAAGACCGTGAACGGCGCGACGATCTACATGGGCGATGTCGCCCATGTTCGCGATGGTTACCCCCCGCAGCGCAACGAGGTGCGCGTGGACGGTCGCCGGGCTGTGCTGATGAGCGTGCTGAAAAGCGGATCGGCTTCCACGCTCTCCATCATCGACGGGGTGAAGGCGGCGCTGCCGAGGATCGAGGCCGGACTGCCGTCCTCGCTGAGGATCGGCCTCCTCAACGACCAGTCGATCTTCGTCAAGGCGGCGATTTCGGGCGTCGTCAAAGAGGGCGTCATCGCCGCCGCGCTGACCAGTCTCATGATCCTGCTGTTCCTGGGCAGCTGGCGCTCGACCGTGATCATCGCGGTCTCGATTCCGCTGGCGGTCATGTCCTCCATCGCCGTCCTGTCGGCGATCGGCCAGACGCTCAACATCATGACGTTGGGCGGGCTGGCGCTGGCCGTCGGCATCCTGGTCGACGACGCGACGGTGACGATCGAGAACATCAACTGGCACCTCGAGCAGGGAAAGGACGTCCGCACCGCCATCCTCGACGGCGCGGCCCAGATCGTCACGCCGGCCTTCGTATCGCTCTGCTGCATCTGCATCGTCTTCGTGCCGATGTTCGCGCTGACAGGCGTCGCGGGCTTCCTCTTCACTCCGATGGCCGAGGCGGTGGTCTTCGCCATGATCGCCTCGTT
Organism: Caulobacteraceae bacterium; assembly: GCA_035504785.1. Lineage (GTDB taxonomy): Bacteria > Pseudomonadota > Alphaproteobacteria > Caulobacterales > Caulobacteraceae > Acaudatibacter. Next base: position 9,494 of record DATJRL010000166.1, on the reverse strand, counting down.
CGTCCTGTCGAGAACCCTGGTCCCCGCCGCGGCGATGTACCTGCTGCGTCGGCATCACGCCGGTCATGCGCAGTTCGCCCTAGAGGGCCACGGCCAGGGTGTGACGCATCGCAACTCCGCGAATGTCTTCGCCCGCTTCCAGCACGGCTTCGAACGGCGCTTCGCGGCGGTGCGCGACGGCTACCGCGGCGTGCTGGCGCTGGCGCTGCGTCGGCGGCGGCCGTTCGTGCTGGGCTTCCTCGGCTTCGTGCTGGCCTCGTTCCTGTTGCTGCCCTTCCTGGGCGCGAATTTCTTCCCGTCGGTCGATGCTGGCGAGATGACGTTGCACGTGCGTGCCCCAGTCGGCACCCGCCTCGAGGACACCGCCGCCCTGTTCGACCACGTGGAAGACGCCATCCGCGGGGTCATTCCGCCAAAAGAGCTGTCATCGATCGTCGACAATATCGGACTGCCGGTGAGCGGCATCAACCGCGCCTACGTCAACACCGGCGGGGTCGGCCCGGAGGACGGGGATATCTACATCACGCTCGCCAAGGACCACCACCCGACGGCCGCCTATGTGAAGGCGCTGCGCACCCGACTGCCGCAGCTCTTCCCGGGCTCGACTTTCTCCTTCCTTCCGGCCGACATCATCAGTCAGATTCTCAACTTCGGCGCGCCCGCGCCGATCGACTTGCAGGTCGCCGGCCCCAACCGCGACGCCAACGAGGCCTACGCCGAGGAACTAGTCCGCAAGCTCACCGTCATCCCCGGCCTCGCCGACGTGAGGCTCCAACAATCCACCCACTATCCCGAGCTCAAGGTGGATATCGATCGCACGCAGGCCGACAAACTCGGCATCACCGAGCGCGACGTGACCAACACCCTCGCGACCACCCTAGCCGGCAGTTTCCAGACCTCGCCGGCGTTCTGGCTCAGCCCGCGGACCGGCGTCTCCTATCCGATCGTGATCCAGAGCCCGCAGCAGGACGTGGACACGCTGGACAAGCTGCGGAATATCCCGCTGACCGACGGCAAGCCGGGGGATCTGCAGGTGCTGGGCGGCCTCGGCTCCATCCATCGCGAACCGTCCGACGCCGTCGTGTCGCACTATGACATCCAGCCCTCGTTCGACGTGTACGCGGCCCAGCAAGGGCGCGATCTCGGCTCGCTCTCCGCCGCGGTGCAGAAGGTGATCAGAGATACGGCGGCCGACGCGCCTCGAGGCTCGACCGTCACCCTGCGCGGCCAGGTGACGACCATGAACGCCGCGTTCTCCGGCCTCGGCTTCGGCCTCATCGGCGCGATCGTACTGATCTACCTGATGATCGTGGTCAACTTCCAATCCTGGCTGGATCCGTTCGTGATCATCACCGCCTTGCCGGCGGCGCTGGCCGGAATTGTCTGGATGCTCTTCGCCACCGGAACGACCCTGTCGGTGCCGGCGCTGACCGGCGCGATCATGTGCATGGGCGTCGCCACCGCGAACTCGATCCTGGTGGTCAGCTTCGCCCGCGAACGATTGCTGGTGGTGGGCGATCCGGTGGTCGCCGCGCTCGAGGCCGGCTTTACCCGGTTCCGCCCGGTGCTGATGACCGCGCTGGCGATGATCATCGGAATGTCGCCGATGGCGCTCGGTCTCGGCGAAGGCGGCGAGCAGAACGCGCCGCTCGGCCGCGCCGTGGTCGGCGGCCTGGTGTTCGCCACCATCGCCACCCTGGTCTTCGTCCCTGTCGTCTTCTCGATTGTCCATGCCCGCCATGCCCATGCGCCCGAAACATCCCCCGAGCCAGACCGACGCCTCGGACCCGCCCACGCCTAGCGTGGAGGTGCTCCACCATGCCCCGATCCGGTGGCTGAAACCCGCGGCCTTCGTCGGCGTCGCCGCCGCCGTGCTGATCGTCGGCGCGGGGGTCCTGAGCCGCGTCCTGGCGAGCCAGGACCTGAAGACCTGGACGGCGGCCCAGGCGCTGCCGACCGTCAGCGTCATCGCGCCGCAGGGCGCGGGCGGCGCCCAGAGCTTGGTGCTGCCCGGCCAGGTTCAGGCCTTCTACGACGCCACCATCCGCGCCCGGGTCAGCGGCTACCTTAAGGCCTGGTACCAGGACATCGGGGCCAAGGTGCGGGCCGGGCAGGTGCTGGCGCTGATCGACACGCCGGAGCTCGACCAGCAACTCGCCCAGGCGAACGCCGACCTGGCCACCGCCGAGGCCAACCAGCGGCTGGCCGCGACGACGGCGGCGCGCTGGAACGGCTTGCTCGCCCAGGACGCCGTCTCCCGCCAGGAAGCCGAAGAGAAGAATGGCGACCTCGCCGCCAAGGACACTCTTGTCGCGGCCGCCCGCGCCAACGTCTCGCGGCTGGAGGCCCTGGAGTCGTTCAAGCGTATCGTGGCCCCGTTCGACGGCGTGGTGACGGCGCGCAATACCGACATCGGCGCCCTGATCGACGTCGGCAGCCCCGGCGACCCGGGCCTGTTCACGGTGTCCGACGTCCACAAGCTGCGCATCTATGTCAGCGTGCCCCAGAGCTACGCGGCCGAGATCAAGCCCGGCGAAACGGTCAGCCTGACCGCGCCCGAGTATCCGGGCCGCACATTCCAGGCGACGCTGGTCAGCACCTCCGGCGCCATCGGCGTCCAATCTGGCGCGCTGCTGGCGGAAGCGCAGATCGACAACGCCGATGGGGCGCTCAAGCCCGGCGACTACGTTCAGGCGTCGTTCGACCTGCCCGCGCCGGCCGGCGCGCTGCGGCTGCCGGCGAGCGCGCTGATGTTCCGCCACGCGGGCATGGCCGCGGCGGTGTTGGGGCCGGACGACAGGGTGGTTCTGAAGCCGGTGACAATCGGGCAGGACAACGGCGCGACCGTCGAAATCGCCTCGGGACTCTCCGCTGGCGACCGCGTGATCGACAATCCGCCGGACTCCCTCGTGGCTGGCGAGAGAGTGCGCGTCGCGCCACCCGCGGCGACGCGAGGATAGCGCCGATGTCGCCGCGCCTCGCGCCATGGCTGACCGTGGCGTCGCTCGTCGCCCTGGCGAGCTGCAACCTCGCGCCCGCCTACCACACGCCGACGATCCCGACCCCGGCGCCGGCGTTCAAGGAAACCGGCCCTTGGACCGAGGCGAGCCCGTCCGACACCTTGGGACGGGGAGACTGGTGGACATTCTACGGCGATGCGACGCTGACCGGCCTCGAGGGCCGCATCGACACCGCCAACCCCACGCTCCAGGAGGCGGTGGCTCGCTATGACGAGGCCCGCGCGTTCGCCGCCGAAGCGGCCGCCGGCCTCTACCCGACGGCCGGCTCTTTCGCCCAGGTTACCACCAACCGCCAGTCGGCCAATCGCCCGCTGCGCAGCGCCACCCAGCCCACCTACTACGGCGGCGACACCTTGGGCGGCGGCATCGGCTACGACCTCGACCTATGGGGACGGCTGCGCAACATCGCGGCGGCGGGCAAGGCCGAGGCCCAGGCTTCGGCGGGCGATCTCGCCTCGATCCGGCTCAGCCTGGAAGCGGAGCTGGCCGACGACTACGTCCGCCTCCGCGGGCTGGACGCACAGGCGGCGCTCCTGACCGAGACGGTGGCCGCCTACCAGAAAGCGCTCAACCTCACCGAGGTGCGCCACACCGGCGGCCTGGCCACCGGCCTGGACGTCGGTCGCGCGCAGACCCAGCTCCAGACGGCCGAGGCGCAGGTCTCCGACGTGGCCGGCCGCCGGGCGCTTTACGAGCACGCCATCGCCAGCCTGGTCGGCGAACCGGCCTCCAGCTTCGACCTTCCACCGGCGGCGCAGGACGTGCGCGTGCCCACCATACCGGTCGGCGTGCCGTCGACGCTGTTGCAGCGCCGCCCGGATATCGCAGCGGCGGAGCGCCGCGCCGCGGCCGCCAACGCCCGCATCGGCGTCGCGCGGGCCGCCTTCTACCCAGACGTCAGCCTGCAGGCGCTGGCGGGCTTGCAGGACACGCAGCTGCCCGGCTGGCTCGCCGCGCCCAACAGCTACTGGACGCTCGGGCCGCAGCTGGCGCTGACCATCTTCGATGGCGGCTATCGTCACGCGGCGCTCGAGGCCTCGAAAGCCGACTATGCGGCCGAGAGCGCGGCCTACCGCGAGGTGGTGCTGGCGGCGTTCCAGGACGTGGAGGACAACCTGGCGCTGCTCAATCACCTCGCCACCGAGGCGGACGCTCAGGCCGCGGCCGTCGACGCCGCCAGCCGCACCGAGGCCCTGGCCCTCACGCGGTACCGCCAGGGCGCGGTGAACTACCTCGACGTGGTGGTCGCCCAGACCGCCGACCTGGACGCCAAGCGCGCGGCGCTCGACATCCAGACCCGGCGCCTAGAGGCCAGCGTCGGCCTGATCCGCGCCCTCGGCGGCGGGTGGACCGGCCTGGGAGCCGAGAGAGCGAACAGCGGGAACTCTTAACGAGACCCGGATTCGGGTGACTGGGCAGGCGCGTCTCGGAGCGGCTTCGCCGCAAAATCGCCCCTGGCGATGTTCCACGCGTTGGTCGCCGAGACCTTCACCGTCCTTGCGAATACCGGCGGGCAATTTCGTGCGACGGCGAGATTCGCCGATCAGCACACCCTTGGGCTTCGCGCCGCCGATGCGCTCCATCTCGCCACGGCCTCGGAACACGGCGCGACGGTGCACACGCTCGACCAGCGCCTCGCCGCGGCCGGTCCCCTGCTTGGCGTTCCCACCCTGCTCCTGGTGTGACCGAACTCCGCCGGTTGATCGCCCCCCTTGGAGGCTGGCGGTCCTTGGCTGAAAGCGCGCCGACGCGAGTCTCCCGCCAGGGGCCGGACATTTTGAGAGATGGCTCCTCAGGCAGGACTCCACTGGCATTGATCTTCCATAGGAATCTCGCGTTCACGTTCGTTCCAACTGCTACCACAACTGATGTCCGTCTCGCGAACGCGGCCGTTAAGGAGCTCAGAGAGGCGAGGGGACTTTTACTCGTGTCCTCGGGAAGCTTGCTTGGACGACGGGCCAACCGTTCGCGATTGCGATGCTGGCGGCCCGCCGGAAAACCAACTGGCCGCCGGCGCGCGCAAGCCTAAGTCCGCGGCGAGCGCGGTGACTCGCGAGCAGGTCGTCCGACTGGAGCGCGAATTGGCGAGCCTGCAGCTCCAGACCGAGGCGTACGACGAGACCTACGGCATCGACAATCTGCACCTGACGGTGGCCAAGGCTTACCTCACCAAGCTGCTCGCCAACGCCCGCGTGGTGCGCTGGCTGGCGCAGCACAAGCCCGAATACCTCATGAGTTTCAAGCGATCGCAGAGCTTGCGAGCCTCCCCACCGAGGCTGAGAGCCCCGCCGAAACGTAGGGGACCGGGACCCTTCAAGCGCCGGGACCGCAGGAGACGCCGTCGTGTGGGGCGGATCGAGGGCGATGGCGGGAGTGGCGGCGAACCCGCTCAGAGCCCGCTAGGCCGGACCGTCATACGGCCGTCCCCCCCTATGGTTCGCCGCTCGCCACAGCGCGCTGTTATTGGCAATTCAGTTCGAATTCCGGCCGGTTCCCACGACTGAAGTTATCGGAAAATTAGGTTCGAATCCTGTCGGCGACTCCGGCTTCGAGCGAATTCGGGAGGCCGCTCACTGCTAATCGGCGGCGCCCAGACATTTGTTGGCACGTCGAGCGTCATTCTCAGCCAACCGGATCGTCGAACAGGTCTATCGCCATGCTGTCCGAAGGTAGGAGCCCCGCGAACTTGTCACGTCGACGCTCGAAATTCTGCCAGGCGATCTCAGTCATCTTGGAAGGTCTCGCCAGGAAGAGCGCTTCGCAGGTGTCGATAAGTTGCTCGACCATGTGCCGTGACACCCAGCGTCCCTGATCTTCGCCGCTTTGAATGCGAATGTCGCGAGTCGCGAGGAAGCCGCTGAAATAGATATGGAAGAGCAAGATTCGCTCGCCGACCAGCTCCCTGGGGATGCCTGGAATCAGCGCGCGAAGTAGATCGTTGCAACGGTCTATGGACTTCAACAGCTCGGGCCCAATGACCCCGCGAAGCCAATCTTCCTGGGTCATCATGAGCTGCGCCGTCAACCGGACGTAGGACGAGGTGACGGCGTGTTCCATGCGCGGCGACAGCATCACCTTGATAACGTCCCGGATCGAGATGTGGCGGTTGGCCTTCTCAAAGCGGTCCAGCCAGTATTGGCGACGCTCCTCCGCCGCGCGCGCGCCGATCAGTAGAACCTCTCGCACGAGATTGTCTTTCGTCCCGAAATAGTACGTTACTGACTGCGCATTTTTCAGCCCGGCGACAGATACGATTTCGCGGATCCCGACTGCGTCGATGCCGCGCTCGGCGAACAATCGCTCCGCGGCCAACAATATTCGCTCTTTCGCTGCCTGCCTCATTCGATGACTGTCTTACCCTGCCTTGCTCGTTGGGCTCCATCAAACACGACCCCCCAAAGCGCGGCAACCGGCGCTACCGGCTGGCGCCTGTTGACAACGATTATCGGAAGCGATAGCAAAATATATACGACCGACTATAGAGTCAGTCGGTCGTATATATCAAGAATCGCGCGGCGGCTGTCGTGCCGTCGACGCAGAACGTCGGGGGAGGACAGCATGTCGTGTCGGATGAAGTCCGCTTGGGCGCGCGCCTTGATGGGTGGCGCAGCTCTGACCGCCTTGTTATTGGCGAGCCGCGGCGAAGCTCAAGTCGTCGGCACGATGGCAAGCGTGCGGCAGTCGTCGAGTCCTGCCGCGACGACAACAGAGCCCACGGCCAGTGGCGCGGTGACGCTTGGGGAGGTCGTCGTCACCGCCGAGAAGCGATCCGAAAAGCTCGAGCACACGCCGGTCGCGATCACCGCCGTTACGGCCACCACCATCGCCCAAGCCGGCATCACCGGCCCGCGGCAGCTTCAAGAAAGCGTGCCGTCGATGACGTTCAGCGAGGAGGCAGGCTTCGCCTTCATCACCATAAGGGGTCTTGGCGGGACGCTGACGACGACTTCGGGCCAGTCGTCCGTGGCCTCCTACATCGACGGGGTCTACATCGGCAACGAGGTCGCCGAAGACATGCCCAGCTTCGACGTCGACCGCATCGAGGTGCTGCGGGGGCCGCAAGGCACGCTCTACGGCCGAAACGCGGACGGTGGCGTTGTCAACTATATCACGGCGCTCCCCAGTTTCGATCCCGGCGCAACTGCGTCAGTCACATACGGAAATTACAATGCCGTCGGTATTGACGTGGGCGCCACAGGTCCACTTTCAGACCAGATCGCTGCTCGCGCTAGCTTTCACTACGACGACCACGATGGGTATCGCTACGATATAGCGACCGGCCAACATTACGACGCAGAGACAGATTATAGTGGCCGGGTGTCGCTGCTGTACAAGCCCAATGACAGCTTCAGCGTCGTGTTGCAAGGCGACGATACCCACGAAACAAACAGCAATCCCTGGGAGCTCATTTCCCAATACACCCTGTCGGGCCAAGTGAGTCAGGCGACTCCGCTGGGCGTATTCTCGCTTCCCGCGGCAGACCTTGTGGGCCTTCTATCGCCGTCTGACCTCGCCAAGCTGAACGGGGGCAGCATTGCGAGCTACTACGGGTTGGTCCAGGCCGGTCCTCCGGCGCCGAATCCGAACGAGTCTCTAAACCTCTCGGACACGTGGCCCCCGCTGTTCGTCCTCGACTCCGGCGGCGGAAGTGCGACAATCGATTGGAATGCTGGGCCGGCCAATGTGAAATCGATCACCGCTTATCGGTATGATCGCCTGTGGTTCTCTTATGATTTCACCGGTGAAGGCTTTCCTAACGTCGTTTTCGACCCCGCAATCCAGTCCGACAAGCAGTTCACTCAGGAGTTCGACATCTCGGGTGATTCTTTCGGTCATAAGTTGACGTGGGTTGCGGGCGCTTTTTACTTACATACTGATAGCAGTTACTACACCACGATCTATTTGCCTGCCTATGGCGAGTATTTTGACGCGGCGAACACGCTGGCGACCGCGCCCGGATCGCCCTATCCATACAGCCTCGAGCCTGGCTACAATCCGCAGTTTTACACCCAGTTCCAGAGCATCTACAGTACAGTTACGATGCCCGGTCCTGACTATGTGACCGGTTCGCCCCTAACACCAAATGTTTCCACGCCGAGCACCGCCTTCATAGGGGTTGCCGACGCCCAGAAAACTCAGTCAATCGCCGGATTTGCTCAGGCGACGTATAAGATAACGGACGCCTTGAGGATGACCGGGGGCTTTCGTTGGACCAACGACACGATTGGCGTCGTGCAGTCGTTCCACTCAAACCTTCTCTACACGCTCACCCAGCTGTACGGGCTTCCTCCCTCCGCGGTCGGTCTGTGCAACCAGGTGGCGGCGGGCAAGACATGGAACGCACCGACCGGAACCGTCGGCCTCGACTACGATGCCGGCCCGGACGTCTTGACCTATGCGAAGGCGTCGTGGGGTTACAAGTCCGGTGGGTTCAATTCCGGGGCCTGCGCAACCAGTTTTGATCCGGAGCACTTGACCGACTACGAGGGCGGCGTGAAGGCCGTTTTCGCGGGTGGCCAGATACTGACCAACGCGGCCCTCTACTATTACGATTATTCGAACATTCAGTTTGAGACCTACGTCGATGACTCGGCATCGATCTTGAACGCGGGCTCGGCGACGGCGCTTGGTCTCGAACTTGAATACATCGTGCAGCCGCGGGGGCTGCCTGGCTTCGAAGTCGACGGCTCGGTCTCCTACGAAGACTCGCAATACGGCGCCGGTTGCTTCCAAGACCCAGCCCTGCTCTTGGAACCGGCGCCCACCGCCGGCCAAAAGGTTTGTGCAAACCCGCTAGAGCAGATCAAGGGCAATGAACTGATCGGCGCTCCGAAATGGAAGTCCAATGTCGGCGTTCAATACACCACAAGCGCCGGGAGAGGCTCGTTGATGCTTCGGGGCGAGGCTTCGTGGACCGACACAATCTACTATGACATTTTCGACGGAAAAGCCCCCGACGAAGCAGACACCACGCAGCCACCTTATTGGATCGTCAACGCCAGGCTCGTGTGGACGTCGGCCAACGGACGCTACGTGGCGGAGTTGTTTGGACGAAATCTTACGAACAGCCTCTATGCCTATTTCCGTACCGCGGCCAACACTCCCGTCGCTCTCGACACTGTGGCCGGGCAGTTCGCCCCGCCGCGGACCTTCGGAGTGAAGTTCACCTACATGCTGGGATCTGAAGTCCGCTAAGGCGAAGGAACCGTGTTCAATGTTTGAGATCTCCCCTGAACTACGTGCCCTGGTCGGCGACTTGGAGTTCGATCCGGAGGCGCTGCAGGAAAAGTATCTGGCAGAACGCGATAAGCGGCTGCGCCCGGACGGCAACGATCAATATACGGAGGCGCGCGGAGATTTCGGTCACTTCGTCGACGACCCCTACGTCGAGCCCGGCTTCACCCGCGATCCGGTGTTCGACGACGTCGACGTGGCGATCATCGGCGGCGGCTTCGGCGGCCTGCTGGCCGGCGC
>DATJRL010000165.1:0-2224 GCA_035504785.1 Caulobacteraceae bacterium | reverse complement strand
TTCGTCGGGGTCGAACTTCGGATCGGCTACGACCGCGTGGAGAGCCCGGAAGAACTGCTTCTCCGCGGCGGGATCGTCGGTGTGCCACGCCGCCGATTGAAGAAACGGCTCGAAAACCTCGTACATAACCTGTCCTCCAGTTTGATCTCGCGGGCCGCGGCCGCCGCCAACCAAGATGTCCGCAATGGCGCCACGCTACGCCCGAACCGGCGGAAGAGCTTTGACGACGATCAAGGGCCGATGGTTGCGCTCGCCTGGAGAGGCGCGGCCAACGGTCGGAAACGTCTGCCAATGCGCCAAGTGTCGGGAATTGCCGCGATATTCGCCGGCGCCAACCAGCACGGCGGGAATGCCGGGCCGCGTGGTGGGTGTAGCAGGGCTCGAACCTGCGACCCGCTGATTAAGAGTCAGCTGCTCTACCTACTGAGCTATACACCCGCACCCGCCGCCGGCTGGGCCGTGCGGGAGGGCGCGGAACATACTCAAATCCATCAGCGGCGCAAGGTGAGCTAGCCTCGCCGCACCTCACCGCTCGGTCGGTCCGTATCGGGCCGGCGGGCAGGGCGTCGAAGGCGGCTTTGGGCGCCCGACGCCGGAACGGGCCGGGGGGCGTATCGGCTTGCGAGCAGGTCACCGCCGGCTCGGGTTGGCTGAGTGCGCATCTTCGGCGACTGCGGTGAGCCTGGCCGGCCCCATGCCGCTAGGGCGCGCGCCGTCTCGCCTCCCGCACCGCCATCGTCTAAGCAAGACCCTCGCAAGGTGTTCCCGGGGTGAGAGGCCAAGGAGTTTCGGTGGCGCGACGCGACATCAAGGGCGTGGTGAACTTCGAATACCTCGAGCGTTACGCCGCCGGCGACGACGCAATGATCGACGAGGTGCTGGCGCTGTTCCGAGAGCAATCGGCGATCTGGAGCCGGCTGCTGTCGCCCGAGCACGAAGGCTGGCGCGACGCCGTGCACACTCTGAAAGGCGCGGCGCGGGGCGTGGGCGCCGAGGCGCTCGGCGAGGCGTGCCAGCGGTGCGAGGCGGTGGGCCCGGCCGCCCTGCCGTCGGTGCACGCGGCGCTCGAGGCGGCGCTGGCCGACATCGCCGCCTATGCCCACGAGCGGGCGCTCAGGTCGCTGAAGACGACGGGCGACGGGTCGGGACGGGCCGGTTGACGCGGGTTCTGCTGATCAAGACCTCCTCGCTGGGCGATGTGATCCACTGCCTGCCGGCGGTGTCGGACATGGCGCGCGCCACGCCGGCGCTCGAGCTCGACTGGCTGATCGAAGCGCCGTTGGCGGAGATCGCCGGGCTGCATCGGGCGGTGAGCCGCGTCATCCCAACGCGGCAGCGAGCCTGGCGCACGGCGCCCTTCGCGGCCGAGACGCGGCGCGAGTTCGGGGCCATGCGGGCGGCGCTCGCCCGAGCCCGCTACGACCGAGTGATCGACGCGCAGGGCCTGATCCGCACGGCCGTGCTGAGCCGGTTCGCGCCGGGGCCGCATTGCGGCTACGACGTCCGCAGCGTGCGCGAGCCGCCGGCCAGCTTCTTCTACGACCGTCGCTTCAAGGTGAGCGTCACCCTGCACGCCGTCGAGCGGATGCGCAGCCTCTGCGCCCAGGCGCTGGGCTATGCGCTGCCGACGGAACTCGACTACGGGATGGGGATCGACTGGGCGCGGCCGGCGTGGCTGCCGAGCGGGCGCTACCTTGTCGGCCTGCACGCCACCGCTCGCCAGGACAAGACCTGGGCCGAGGACGCCTGGATCGAGCTGGCGCGGCGGGCGGCCGGGCGGGGCCTGGCGCTGGTGCTGCCTTGGGGCGACGACGCCGAAAGAGCGCGGGCGGAGCGGATCGCCGCTGCGGCGCCCGGCGCGATCGCGCCGCCTCGGCTCTCGTTCCGAGAGCTTGCCGCCCTCTTCGCCGCCGCCGACGCGGTGGCGGGGGTCGACACCGGGCTGACGCACCTCGCCTCGGCGGTCGGCGCGCCGGTGGTGGCGATCTATACGGCCAGCTGGTCGGAGTTCAACGGCGTCATGGGGCCGGCGTTCGTGGCCAACCTGGGCGGGCCTGGCGATCCGCCACGCGTCGACGAGGTGTGGGAAACGCTGAAGCGGGCGATCCAGTCCGGGCGGCGCACGGGGTCTTGGCGACCCGCGCCGGACGAGGCGCCCGCGAACCTCGGCGGCCGACGCCGGTTCCGACCGGCGGGCGCGCGGGCGGCGGCGCGCCGGGGCTAG
>DATJRL010000164.1:0-2854 GCA_035504785.1 Caulobacteraceae bacterium | reverse complement strand
TGATCACCATGATCGAAGGATCGTCGACGGCGCCGCACGTGGTGGCCGCCATCGAACGCCAGATCAGACCGACCGACTCCGTCCTGGTCGTCCTCGACTCCAACCACAGCTACGAGCATGTGATGCGCGAACTCGAAGCTTACGCGCCGCTCGTCACGCCAGGGTCCTATATCATCGCAACGGACGGAATCATGCGCGATCTGGCCGACACGCCGCGAGGATCGCCCGACTGGGTCAGGGACAATCCGATGCGGGCCGCGAGCGATTTCGCCGCGCGGCGCCCTGAATTTGCGATCGAGCCACCGCCCTGGCCGTTCAACGAGTCGACCCTCCGGCGTGCAATCACGCACTGGCCGGGCGCGTGGCTCAGGCGGGCGCCTTCACAAGCCTCGCCTTGACGAAGTTCCGCGAGAACGTCCCACTTCGCCATTCGACGGCGGAGCCACGGAGGTCCAAAAGGCTCGGTAACTCTCCGCTTTGTCAGGTGCGAAGGTCGCGAGAAATCCGCTCACGTCGTCGAGCAGTTCGGCCAGGTCGAAGTGCGGCGCCCGCTGCAGCCACTTCTCGCACAGCTGGGTCGCCCTCGGGGTGAGAACCGACCCGTAGCTATGGCCCCGGTCTCCCGCAAAGCGCCGCAGCATCAATTCGAACCAGCGGCTCGCCATGGCCTGGCGCTGCTCCAACGCATACGGCATGGCGAAGGGGCTGAACATGGCGAGCCAGGCGCCCTCCAGTCCGCAGAGCAGCCAGTGCAACTGCCGCACCGCGGGATCGAGACCTGCCGTGGCGTAGATCTTCAGGTCGCTGGCGGCGCTCGTCGCCGCCGTGTCCCAGTTGGAGGTGTTGTAGAGAAAGATCAGCCGGCCGGCATCCAAGAAGCGACCGCTGAGCAGGTATATCAGCGACAGCAGCTGGTCGTGGAATGGCAGTTTGAGTGGCGCGGCGTCCATGAAGGCCCATGCCGCATCCGCGACTTCACGACGGATCGCCGAATAGAAGATCAGATTCGGGCCCTGGTAAGCCACGTAACCGCCAACCCGTGCGACGGGATTCTCGGAGCCCACGTCACGGTAGCCGGCGACCTGGGAGCCGTGAGCTAACTCGAGCAGGTAGCTTCCGGTAATTCCGACGATGCCCGGGTCCGGCAGGCAGCGGCCGGCGATCTCGGCGATCCGCGCAACGCCGCGATCGAACGCACAATCGTCGTCGCCGAGAAAAAGCACGAAGCCGCCGCGCGCCAGCTTCTGCGTCTCTACGAAGTTCTCATGAGCCTCGCATGGGTCGGCGATGACAATCCTTCGGCTCGGACCCTCAGCCGACCGCAAGATGCGCTGCTTGTCCAGGGAGCCCGAGTTGTCCCGAACCACCACCTCGATGTCGTCGCAGGCCCAAGAACAAGCCTGCAAGATGCGGCCGCAGGCGCCCGGCGTGGTCCGGTTGGACGGCATCAGGATCGAGAGCTTGACCACGAGACCCTTCAGCAGCCCCACTGCCAGATGTCCGACGACGCCATACCTATTCCCGCAGTCACTTCCCGCCTCGATCCGCCGCGCGGGCGAGCCAATCCAGAGCGCCCGGGCAATCGCGCCAGAGGACGCCGGAATCCTGGGCGTAGGCGACCGCCTCGCTGTGGTCGCCCCAGCCGACGAAGGCGGGCGGGTTCTTTGGCAAGCGCTTGCGGCCGAGAAGGTAAGCGGGCGCGTGTGCGTTCTGGACCAGGGCTTTCGCCAACGTCCTGCGCGTCACGACGGTGTCGCCCTTGGTCCGGAACGCGAGCAGCGCGGCGCCATAGAGCCAGTGGGCGGCTTCGTCGCCGCGGTAGCGCTTGATCAGGGCCGCGGCCTCGTCGACACAGCCGAGGCGCAAGAGTTCATCGAGCATGATGTAGCGGATGCCTTGATTGTCGTTGGGGTTCAGGCGCAGCATCTCGCCACAATGCTCGACCGCTTCCGAGTGCCGGCCAGCCTTGATTTGCGCGAGCGCGAGCAAGTGGCGCGCCCGCATGTACGGCCGCGTTTCGACGAAACCCCAAAAGTGACCCTGCATCTCCTCGAAGTCCTTGGGGTTTAAGGCGAGCCCGGCAGCCGCAAAGGCCCGTTCGTAGAGCTCGACCTCGTCCTCCGGCGAGGCGGCCAGCGACGACGCGAGGAACACGATCGCGTCGCTGCAGAGCGGCGAGGTTCTGAGCGCCTTGTGGACCGACGCCAGCGCCTTCGGCAGTGAGTTGGCCTCCCACGCGTCGTACATGAATTGCTGCGCCGCGGCAGTCGCCCGCTCGGCTGCCGGGCGTCCGACCCGCTTGACGAAAGCGGTCATGACGGCCTGGTCTGGAATCATCTCCCGGCCCGGCGGCCCTCGCTTCGTTACAGGTTCCCTCTTCGCCGACATTCGCTGCCTCGCTTCCCACCGGGCCCGGCGGGCTGTGTTCGCTCACGGTGCGGGTGGTCGGACTCGAACCGACACGCCTTGCGGCCCAAGATTTTAAGTCTCGTGCGTCTACCAGTTCCGCCACACCCGCATAGCGGCCTCTAGTAGCGCACCAGAGTCCCGCTTTTAAGTCCGCTGCTTCTGCTGGTTCCCCTACGTCCGCGGGAAGGGGCTGCGCGCCTACTTGGCCGAGGGCGCGGCGCCCCGCTGATCCGGTGCTGCGTTGTTCAGCGCCTTCAGGCTCTCGGTGCCGGCGCTGAAGATGGCGCCGCAGGTCTTGGCCTGGGCCTTGATGTCGTCGGGGGTCATCTTGCCGGCTTCCTCGGTGAGGCGGGCGGCCATGTCGTCGGGGGCGCCGCGCCCGTCCAGCCGGCCCCAGAAATAGAACAGGCTGACCGCGCCCAGCTTCTGCAAGTCCGGGTCGGGA
>DATJRL010000163.1:0-8403 GCA_035504785.1 Caulobacteraceae bacterium | reverse complement strand
GGCGGTGAGGGTGCAGACGATGTCGGAGTCGGCCGCCAGGCGTTCGACCTCGTCCATCGCCGTGACGGGTAGGCCGAGTTCGGCGCTGGTGCGCGCGGCGAAGGCTTCGGCGCGGTCCCGCGAGCGGCCCCAGACGGCGATCGACCGCAGCGGGCGCACCTTGGCGATGGCGCGGGCGTGGGTCGCCGCCTGCTCGCCATAGCCGAGGAGTCCGAGTCGGGTTGAATCCGGACGGGCGAGCGCGTCCGTGGCCACCGCGCTGGCGGCGGCGGTGCGGATGGCGGTGATCTCGCCGGCGTGGGCCACGCAGACCGGCTCGCCGCTCTCGGGATCGAACAGCACCACCACGCCCTGGTGCGACTGGCGACCCTTGGCGAAGTTGTCCGGGTAGACGCTGATCAGCTTCGCGCCAAACGGAGCGCCCGAGGCCGCCATCGCGCCCGGCATGATGCCGAAGGCGCGCCCGCCGGCCAACGGGATGATCGAACGCAGGTGCTGCAGCGTCTCGCCCCTGGAGAAGGCGATCATCGCCGCCCGCACCAGCGGGATGCAGACCTCGTAGGTCAGGCGCCGGGCGACCTCTTCACGCCCGACGACTCGCATGAGGTCGCGGCCGGGAGGTTCGACGATCAGGCCACCGCCGCCTTCGACGGCGACATCGAGTCCAGGCGCCGGTGAATGATATCCTCGGCCTGCTTCATGATGTTCTTCACCAATACCTCGCAGGTGGGGATGTCGTGGATCAGACCCTGGCTCTGGCCGGCGGACCAGATGCCGCCGTCGATGTCCCCGCCGACCATGACGTTGGCGCGGCCGCGCGCCCCCGACACCAGCTCGCGCACATCATCGATGGTCTTCGTCGGATCCTGCTGGATGGCGACCACCTGCTCGGCGACCGCATTGCGCGCCACCCGCGAGGTGTTGCGCAGGGTGCGGTTCATCAGGATGGTGTCGCGCTCGGTGTTCTTGACGATGGCTTCCTTGACGTTGTGGTGGATGCCCGACTCCTGGGTCGCCATGAAGCGCGTGCCCATGTTGACGCCCTCCGCGCCCAACGAGAGCGCCGCCACCAGCGAGCGGCCGTCGGCCATCCCGCCCGACGCGATCACCGGCACCTTCACCGCATCGACGGTCGCCGGCAGCAGCACCATCAGGGTCACGTCGTCCTCGCCCGGGTGGCCGGCGCATTCGAAACCGTCGATGGAGATCACGTCCACGCCCAGCCGCTCGGCGGTGATGCTGTGGCGAACCGAGGTGCACTTGTGGATCACCTTCACGCCGGCGGCCTTGAAGTCCGGCAAGTGGTCGATGGGGCTGCGGCCCGCAGTTTCGACGATCTTGATCCCGCTCTCGATGATCGCCTTGCGATAATCGTCGTAGGGGATCGGGTTCAGCGACGGCAGCAGGGTGAGGTTCACCCCGAACGGCTTCTTGGTCAGCTTGCGGGTCTTCTCGATCTCCGCATGCAGCGCCTCGGCGGTGGGGAAGAGGTGCGCGACGATGAAACCCAGCGCGCCGGCGTTGGCGACTGCGGCGACCAATTCGCCGTAGCCGACCCCCGTCATCCCACCCATGACGATGGGGGTTTCGACGTCGAACATCTCGGTAATGCGTGTCTTGATCACGGAGAGCCTCCCGGTCTTCCTCTTACGACCCGGCGCTCTGGCGGCGTCGCGGGCGATGAATTTCGCGGCCCGGACCCGGCGGGTCCGTTCCAAAATCGACTGTGGGCCGCGGACGGGGCCAAGATCAAGGCTGCCATAGCGGCAACCTGTCGGGAACGCCGCGGCGGCGGCCGAGTCCGAATGCCGTCGCAGGTCGTCAGATCGCGCCGCGGTCGCGGAGCGCCGCGATCTCGTTCTCGGCGTAACCCAGCTCCGCCAGGATGGCGTCGGTGTGCTCGCCCAGCGTCGGCGCACGGTGGCGGATCGCCCCCGGAGTGTCGGACAGCCACGCCGGCGTGCGCGCCAAGGGCGCCGGCCTCGGCAGGCCCGGATAGTCGACGGCCTGGAAAAACCCCATGGCCCGCACGTGTGGATCGTCGAGGGCCTGCTGCGGCTTCAGCACCGGTCCGGCCGGGATCATCGCCTTGCCCAGGATCTCCAGCGCCTCGGCGGAGGTGCGCTCGGCGCACCAGCGGCCCATGCGCTCCGAGATGATCGGCCCGTGCTCGCCGCGCGAGATGTCGTCCTTGAACCTGGGATCGGTCAGCCAGTGGTCCTCGCCCATCAGGCCGGCCCACCTGCGATAGAGCGGCTGACCGATGATCTGGACCAGGATCCAGCCGTCGCGGGTCTTGAAGATGTCGACGGGCGCGGCGGTCTGGCCGCGGTTGCCGGTGGGGACGCGGTCGATGCCCAGCACGCCCTGCTCGATCAGCAGGCCGTTGCCAACGGTGAGGGCCGTGGCGAGCAGCGCGCCCTC
Organism: Caulobacteraceae bacterium; assembly: GCA_035504785.1. Classification (GTDB taxonomy): domain Bacteria; phylum Pseudomonadota; class Alphaproteobacteria; order Caulobacterales; family Caulobacteraceae; genus Acaudatibacter. The sequence continues at coordinate 5,979 of DATJRL010000163.1, read as the reverse complement.
GACCACCTGGCCGCGCCCGGTCTGCTGGCGCGCCATCAGCGCCATCGCCGTGCCGTAAGCGCAGTGCAGCGCCGTGCCGAAGTCCACCCATGGGGCCTGGAAGCGGTATGGGCGCTCGCCGTCGGCGTCGGAGGTCATGTAGGCCGCGCCGGACATCACCTGGCCGATGCCGTCGAACCCCACCCTGTCGCTGTAGGGACCGCCGCGGCCATAGGCGGTGACCATGGTGAGGATGATGTCGGGCTTGATCGCGCAGAGGCTGTCGTAGTCGAGCCGCATCGCCGCGAGAGTCCGAGGCGGCAGGTTGGCGACCACGACATCGGCGGTCTCGACCAGCCGACGGACGACGCCCTGACCCGCGGGCGTCATCGGGTCGAGAGTCATGCCGCGCTTGTTGCGGTTCATCTGCAGGAACAGGCCGCCGTCCTGGGCGTCGGTCAGCGGGGCCTGGAAACGGTCCTCGCCGCCGGAGCGCTTCTCGATGCGGATCACGTCCGCGCCGAACTCGGCCAGCAGCATCGCGCAGTAGGGTCCGGCGATGTACCGGCCGAAATCGAGCACCCGGACTCCCGACAGAACCCCGTCCATGTCACTCCCGCCGCGATCGCTCCGCCCGCCATGATGGCCGCGCCGCCGACCGGACGCCAGCGACGCGGGCGGCGGCGGTTCAGGTGGCGGCGCGTCTCAAGCGCGAAAAAGGCCGCCCCCTCTCGGGAGCGGCCTTCGTTGGTGGAGCTAAGCGGAGTCGAACCGCTGACCTCTTGAATGCCATTCAAGCGCTCTACCAGCTGAGCTATAGCCCCGATGTTCGGGTCCGCCGGAGCGGAAGGCGCGGAACCTAGTGCGATGCCTTTCGCCGATCAAGGGGACAGTCGTCCCCGGGCGAGACCGGCGCTCGCCGGATCGCCGGCTCTTCCCGGCGCGAGGGAAAAGCCAGCCGGCGCAGAGGGTTACTCGTCGGACGCCCCCTCGTCGGGCAGGCCGTCGATCTCGGCTTCGGAGAACTCGTCCTCGTCGTCCTCGATGAACGGCACTTCGTCGTCGTCGGCGTCGGCGAGGTCTTCGTCCTCGGCGAAGTCCACGCCCAAGGGCTCGTCGGCCGTCGCCGGCTGAGCGGCCGCGCCGCCGTCCTCGTCGTCGTCGCCGGTGTCGAGCGGCTCGGCGTCCGCCACTTCGTCCAGCTCCGGCGCCTCCTCGACCTCGGTCCCGTAACCCTCTTCCTCGGCTTCGGCCTCGACGGGCTTCACCTCTTCAACGTCCTCTTCCGGCAGCGGCGCGCGGGTGCGGACTCGGCGGTTGCGCAGGGCTTCTTCCGGGTCGAACTCGGACCCGCACTTCGGGCAGTGGGCCGGGCGGCGCGTCAGGTCGTAGAACTTGCTCGAGCAGGTCGGGCAAATTTGCTTTGCGCCCAGTTCTGGGTTGGCCAAGGGGCGGCTCGTCTCTCAAGGGATTCGGGGGCGCTCCCTTGCCATGGGTGCGGGGCCGAGTCAAAAGCAAAGCCCTCGCCCGAAAACCCCCTGCCCAAGAGGCGAATCTTCCATGCATCAAACCGGACTTACGGCCCGCCCCGGCGGTCCGTTGCGTGGCCGTGTCCGTGCGCCCGGCGACAAGTCCATTTCACACCGTGCGTTGATCCTGGGCGCCCTGGCCGAAGGCGAAACCGAGATTGAGGGCCTGCTGGAAGGCGACGACGTGCTGCGCACCGCCGAGGCCATGGCCCAATTCGGCGCGACCGTGACGCAAGGGGGCGACGGCCGCTGGCGGGTGCACGGCCATGGCGGCTTCCGCGCGCCGGAAACCGTGGTCGACTGCGGCAACTCCGGTACCGGCGTGCGCCTGATCATGGGGGCGGCGGCGGGCTTCCCGATCGTCGCCACCTTCACCGGCGACGCCTCGCTGCGCGGCCGGCCGATGATGCGGATCCTCCGACCGCTGTCGCAGATGGGCGCGACCTACCTTTGCCGCGACGGCGGGCGCTTGCCGCTGACGCTGAAAGGCGGGGACCTCGCCGCGCTGTCCTACCGCCTGCCGGAGCCGTCGGCGCAGGTGAAGTCCGCGGTGCTGCTGGCCGGACTGCGCGCCCAGGGCCTGACCGAGGTGATCGAGCCGGCGCCGACGCGCGACCACACCGAGCGGATGCTGCGCGCCTTCGGCGCCGAGGTGGACGTGGAAGACAGGGAGGGCGGCCGGCGCATTCGCCTGGCCGGCGGCCAGCGCCTGGTCGGCGCGCGCATCCGGACGCCGGGCGATCCTTCGAGCGCCGCGTTCCCGCTGGTGGCGGCGCTGATCACGCCCGGCTCGGAGGTGACGGTGGAGGGCGTGCTGCTCAACCCGCTGCGCACCGGCCTGTTCGTGACCCTGCGGGACATGGGCGCCGACCTCACGATCTCGAACCAGCGGGAAGATGGCGGCGAACTTGTGGGCGACGTCACCGCCCGCCACTCGAGCCTGAAGGGCGTCGACGTGCCGGCGGCGCGCGCGCCCTCGATGATCGACGAGTACCCGATCCTGGCGGTGGCCGCGGCCTACGCCGAGGGCGCCACGACCATGCGCGGCATCGGCGAGCTCCGGGTGAAGGAGAGCGACCGCATCGCCATGATGGCGGCGGGCCTCGCCGCCAGCGGCGTCGGCGCCGAGGAGGAGCCGGAGGGCCTGATCGTCGCCGGCGCGGCCCGCGCCAATCACCGCATCGCCGGCGGCGGCCTCGTGCGCACCCACGGCGACCACCGCATCGCCATGAGCTGCCTGGTCCTCGGCCTCGGGGCGGAAAAGCCGGTCACGGTCGACGAGCCCGGCATGATCGCCACCAGCTTCCCCGGCTTCCGGGAGCTGATGGCGGGGCTGGGCGCGGAGATTTCGTAGGATGCAGAATGCGACCAAGCTCCCCTCCCTCTTGAGGGGAGGGGTTGGGGGTAGGGGTTTGCCGACGGCGAACTCCGGCGACGCGACACCCCGCGGCGACCGCGCCTTTCACGTCGAGCCCCCCGCCCCCTGCCCCCTCCCTTCGAGGGGGAGGGGGTTATGAGTGACTTCATTATAGCGGTCGATGGTCCGGCGGCGTCGGGGAAGGGCACCATCGCCGCGCAGCTCGGGCGCGACTATGGGCTGCCGGTGCTGGACACGGGCCTGCTGTATCGCGCCGTCGGGGTGACGCTGGTCCGTGGCGGCGGCGATCTCGGCGACGAGGCGGCGGCGACCGCCGTCGCCCGGACGCTCGATCCGTCCGCGCTCGACGACCCCGCCTTCCGCACCCGCGCCGCCGGCGAGGCCGCGAGCCGCGTCGCGCCCTACTCCGGGGTCCGCGAGGCGCTGCGGGCGTTCCAGCGCGCCTTCGCCAAGCAGCCGGGCGGGGCGGTGATCGACGGGCGCGACATCGGCACCATCATCGTTCCAGACGCCCCGGCCAAGCTCTACGTCACCGCCTCGCCCGAGGCCCGCGCCCGGCGGCGGATGCTGCAGCTGCGGGCGGCCGGCGAGACGGTGAGCCTGGCCGACATCCTGGCCGATATCGAGAGGCGCGACGCCCGCGACGCCGGCCGGGCGGATTCGCCCATGCGCCCCGCCCCCGACGCGGTCTTGCTCGACACCAGTGAAATGACTATATCCGCGGCCGCCGATGCGGCCCGCCGTATCGTCGAGCAGGCGCGTGGCCGCTGGGAAGCCTCCCGATCGGGGAAGGCGCCCCGCGGCTAATCCAACCGCGCCGAACCTCGGCCGCCGCGGACCTTCCCAAGACGCAAGTTAGCCGCGTCCATCGGCGAGAACCCATTTCCGACCATTCCGGGCCGACGCCCGACGCACGCTCGCGCCCGAACGGCCCATCAACTCAAAGAACGCAACGACACCCATGGCAGACGACCTCAGCATGAACCCCACCCGCGATGACTTCGCGGCCCTCCTCGACGAAAGCCTCGGCCGAGGCGATTTCCAGGAAGGCACGGTGGTCAAGGGCCACGTGGCCGCCATCGAAAAGGACTTCGCGATCATCGACGTCGGCCTGAAGACCGAAGGCCGCATCCCGGTGAAGGAGTTCGGCGTCGGCGAAGACGGCAAGCCGACCCTCAAGGTCGGCGATACGGTGGAAGTGTTCCTGGAGCGGGTCGAGAACGCGCTGGGCGAAGCGGTGATCAGCCGCGACAAGGCCCGCCGCGAGGAGGCCTGGACCCGCCTGGAAGGCGTCTACGCCAAGAACGAGCCGGTGATGGGCTCGATCGTCGGCCGCGTGAAGGGCGGCTTCACCGTCGACCTCGGCGGCGCCTCGGCGTTCCTGCCGGGCTCGCAGGTGGACATCCGGCCGGTGCGCGACGTCGCCCCGCTGATGGGCCGCGAGCAGCCGTTCGCGATCCTGAAGATGGACCGCCCGCGCGGCAACATCGTGGTTTCGCGCCGCGCCATCCTGGAAGAGGCCCGCGCCGAGCAGCGGACCGAGCTGGTCAGCCAGCTGCAAGAGGGCGAGGTGCGCGAAGGCGTGGTGAAGAACATCACCGACTACGGCGCGTTCGTCGATCTGGGCGGCATCGACGGGTTGCTCCACGTGACGGACATGTCCTGGAAACGTGTGTCGCATCCGAGCCAGGTGCTGGCCGTGGGCGACACGGTGAAGGTGCAGATCGTCAAGATCAATCCGGAGACCCAGCGCATCAGCCTGGGCATGAAGCAGCTGCAGTCCGACCCGTGGGACGGGGTCGAGGCCAAGTACCCGGTGGGGGCCAAGTTCAAGGGCCGCATCACCAACATCACCGACTACGGCGCCTTCGTGGAGCTGGACGCCGGCGTCGAAGGGCTGGTCCACGTCTCCGAGATGAGCTGGACCAAGAAGAACGTGCACCCCGGCAAGATCGTCTCCACCAGCCAGGAAGTGGAGGTCGTGGTGCTGGACGTCGACGCCTCCAAGCGTCGCGTCAGCCTGGGCCTGAAGCAGGCGATGCAGAATCCCTGGGAAGAGTTCTTGGAGAAGCATCCGATCGGCTCGGCCGTGGAAGGCGAGGTCAAGAACGCCACCGAGTTCGGCCTGTTCATCGGCCTCGACGGCGACATCGACGGCATGGTCCACCTATCGGACATCGACTGGAACCTGCCCGGCGAGGAAGCCATGGCCCGCTACAAGAAGGGCGAGGTGGTGCGCGCCCGCGTGCTCGACGTGGATGTCGAGAAGGAGCGCATCAGCCTCGGCATCAAGCAGCTCGCGGGCGATCCTCTGGCCGGCGACGTCTACCGCAAGGGCCAGACCGTCACGGTGACCGTCACCGAGCTGACCTCGGGCGGCATCGAGGTGAAGTTCGGCGACGACGAAGCCCCGGTCACCGCGTTCATCCGCAAGTCCGACCTGTCGCGCGATCGCGCCGAACAGCGTCCGGAGCGCTTCGCCGTGGGCGACCGCCTCGATGCGCAGATCACCAACATCGACAAGGCGGCGCGGCGGATATCCCTCTCCATCAAGGCCCTGGAAATGGCCGAGGAGAAGGAAGCCATCGAGCAGTTCGGCTCGTCGGATTCCGGCGCGTCCCTGGGCGACATCCTGGGCGCCGCGCTCCGCGAAAAGGCCTCGAAGGAGTAGGCAGCGCGGAAATCGTTCATCGCGCCCCTCGGCGGCTCTTGATGGCGCCCCAGCGATTGGGCAAAGGTCAGGAACCGCGGAGGGGCGCTGAATGATCAAGTCCGAGTTGATCCAAGCTTTGGCCAGTGAGAACCCGCACCTCACGCAGAAGGATATCGAGCGCGTGGTCGGGGTCATCCTGGAGCGGATGATCAAGGCTCTGGAGGACGGCGGCCGCGTGGAGTTGCGCGGCTTCGGCGCCTTCTCGGTGCGCGAACGTCCCGCCCGGGCCGGACGCAATCCCCGCACCGGCGATGCGGTCAAGGTCCGCGCCAAGACCGTGCCCTTTTTCAAGGCCGGCAAAGAGCTGCGGGCTCGGCTGAACGCCAGCTGAGGGCTTCTGACTTCCCTCCACGCCGGGCCCGTCATCCCGCGACCCCGAA
>DATJRL010000162.1:0-2967 GCA_035504785.1 Caulobacteraceae bacterium | reverse complement strand
TGCAGAGCGCGCTTGAGCGCCTGCGATTGCAGCAGCACGCTGAGGCCGGTGACGGTGCGTTCGGCGATCGGCGCGGAGGCGAGCGAGGTCAGCGCCGACCACAGATGCTCCTTCACTTCCGGCGTGATGGTCAGGCCCTCGCGGGTCAGGATATTGACCACCCAATCGGCGGCCCAGGCGCGCTCGGGGACGTCCTGGATGTGCGCCAGCGGCTGCAACGAGACCGAGGCGGCGGCGCCGTCGGTCAAGTCGCCGCCGAGGTCGTGCCAGTCGCCGCCCATGGCGAGCGCGGCGGCCCGGATGCTGCCGCCGAAATCGAAGGCGAAGATCTGATTGCGGGCGTAGCGCCGAAATTGCAGCGCCATCAACGCCAGCAGCACGGATTTGCCCGCGCCGGTCGGGCCGACCACCAGCGTGTGGCCGACGTCGCCGACATGCAGGCTGAAGCGGAACGGCGTCGCGCCCTCGGTCCGGCCGAAGAACAGCGGCGGCGCATTGAAGTGCTCGTCCTTCGCCGGCCCTGCCCACACCGCGGAGAGCGGGATCATGTGGGCGAGGTTCAAGGTCGAGATCGGCGGCTGGCGCACATTGGCGTAGGCGTGGCCGGGCAAGGAGCCGAGCCAGGTCTCGACGGCGTTGACGGTCTCCGCCATGGAGGTGAAGTCACGGCCCTGGATGACCTTCTCGACCAGGCGGAGCTTCTCGTCGGCGATGCGCGGATCGTCGTCCCAGACCGTGACGGAAGCGGTGCAATAGGCTTGCCCGATGGCGTCGGCGCCCAGCTCCTGCAAGGCCGCGTCGGCGTCCATCGCCTTGTTGTGGGCGTCGGTGTCGAGCAGCGTCGACGCCTCGTTGGTCATCACCTCCTTGAGGATCGCGGCGATGCTCTTGCGCTTGGCGAACCACTGCCGCCTGATCTTGATCAGCAGCTTGGTGGCGTCGGTCTTGTCGAGCATGATCGCCCGCGTCGACCAGCGGTAGGGGAAGGCCAGCCGGTTCAGCTCGTCGAGCAGGCCGGGCGTGGTCGCGGTCGGGAAACCGACGATGGTGAGCACGCGCAGATGCGCATCGCCCAGCATCGGCTCCAACCCGCCGGTGAGCGGCTGATCGGCCAGCAGCGCGTCGAGATACATCGGAATCTCGGGCACGCGGACGCGGTGCCGCTTGGTCGAAACCGTCGAATGCAGATAGGTCAGCGTCTCGACGTCATCGAGCCAGGCGGTTTCGGGCATGAAGCCTTCGACGAGCTGGAGCACGCGGTCGGTGCGATCGACGAAGCCGTTCAGCACCTCGCGCGCATCGGCGCCGGCCGCCCGCCCGTGGCCCTCGTAAAGGAAGCGCTCGGCGCGGGCCGCATCCTCGGCCGGCGGCAGATAGAGGACGGTGAGGAAGTAGCTCGACTCGAAGTGCGCCCCTTCCTCCTCGAACTCCGCCTTGCGCTCCGCCTCGACCAGCGCGGAGGCCGCGTCGGGGAACGTGCTCGCCGGATAGTGGCCAGCAGGATGGCGCTGCGCCTCGACGAATACGGCCCAGCCGGAGCCGAGCCGGCGCAGCGCGTTGTTGAGGCGGCTGGCGACGCCGACCAGCTCGGCCGGCACGGCGCTGTCGAGGTCGGGGCCGCGGAAGCGCGCCGTGCGCTGGAAGGAGCCGTCCTTGTTCAGCACGACGCCTTCGGCGACCAGCGCCGCCCACGGCAGGAAATCGGCGAGATGGGAGGCCGATCGGCGATATTCGGCGAGGTTCATCATGGCGGCCTCAGACGGAGAGATGGCCGGGGATGCGCAGGTGGCGGCGCACCACATCGACGAAGAGCGGGTCGCGCTTGGCGGCCCAGACGGCGGCGGCCTGACCGACCGCCCACAGCAGCAGGCCCGGAATCCACAGCCGCAGGCCCAGGCCGAGTGCGGCGGCCAGCGTGCCGTTGAGGATGGCGACGGCGCGTGGCGCGCCGCCGAGCAGGATCGGCTCGGTGAGCGCGCGATGGACGGGCGCGACGAAACCCGGGACCGGCTCGTCCATCAGACCAGCGCCCCGCCGCCGAAGCTGAAGAAGGACAAAAAGAAGGAGCTGGCCGCGAACGCGATCGAAAGGCCGAAGACGATCTGCACCAGCCGGCGGAAGCCGCCGCTGGTGTCGCCGAAGGCGAGCGTCAGGCCGGTGACGGTGATGATGATGACCGAGATGATCTTGGCCACCGGCCCCTGGACCGATTGCAGGATCTGGTTGAGGGGCTGCTCCCACGGCATGTTCGAGCCGGCCGCCCAGGCGGGCGTACTCGACAGGGCGATGGCGGTGAGAAGCGCGGCCGTCTCGATCGAACGGCGGATGCGGAACAGGCGGTGGATCACGGCTGGTCTCCTGCGGGTGAGAGGGCGTAGTCGCCGGGCGGGTTGAGGCCCTTGACCGCAGCGAGCTCGGCGAGCTTGCGAGCAGCGCCGCGGCCGGCGAGGACCGCGATGAGGTCGATGGTTTCTGCGATGAGCGCACGCGAGACGGTGACGACAGCTTCCTGGATGAGCTGTTCCAGCCGGCGCAGCGCGCCCATGGCGGACCCCGCGTGCAGCGTGCCGACGCCACCGGGATGGCCGGTGCCCCACGCCTTCAGGAGATCGAGCGCCTCGGCGCCGCGTACTTCGCCGATTGGGATGCGGTCAGGACGCAGCCGCAACGAGGACCGGACAAGATCGGACAACGACGCCGCGCCGTCCTTGGTCCGCAACGACACCAGGTTGGGCGCGGCGCATTGCAGCTCGCGCGTATCTTCGATCAGCACCACGCGGTCGCCAGTCTTGGCGACCTCGGCAAGCAGCGCATTGACCAGCGTGGTCTTGCCTGTCGAGGTGCCGCCGGCGACGAGGATATTCTTCCGTTCCCGGACGCCTGCCCGCAGCAACTCGGCCTGCGCGTTGGACATAATGCCGGCCTCGACATAGTCGCCGAGGGTGAAGACAGCGACGGCGGGGCGAC
>DATJRL010000161.1:0-2886 GCA_035504785.1 Caulobacteraceae bacterium | reverse complement strand
GATCGGAGAGGCCCCAATCCCGCTCAGCGCCCGGCGGCCTCGCAGTTCCTCGCTGCTCCACGACGCGGCCGCGGCGGCGTCTTGAAGGGATTGAGACCGCATCGAACCCTTCCCTCCCGGAGGGACGGTTCGGCGCTTTTCTATTCAGGCCACGCCCTCGCGCGCTCCTCGGCGTACCAGTCCTTCAGGCCCTGGTCGTCCCAGGCGGCCGCGGCGGCGTCGGCGGCGGCTAGGGCGGCGGCGCTGTCGGCGGTTTCGCCGAGGAGGCGCAGCGACCGGCTCCGCGCCAGGGTCAGGAAGACTGTGTCGACCGGCTGGTCGCCGTTGGCGGCGATGATCGCCAGGGCCGCATCGGCCTGTGCGAGCGCCTCGGCCGGTTTGCCCAGAGCGTTGGCGACGAGGGCCCTCAGGTAGCGGGCGCGCTCGTCCTGGACCCAGGTCCCGATCTTCATCCAGAACGCGTGCGCGGCCTCCGCGGCCGTCGCCATCAGCGCGTCCTCAGCCGGCGTGCGGGACTTGGCCTCAACCAGTTCGCTGGCGAGGTTGTTGCTGGCGACGGCGATGATCCGGTGCGGCGCGGCGTCGCCGAGCCGGCGCGCGAGCGCCAGGGCGCCGGTATAGACGCCGGCCACGGCCTCCGCCGAACGGGCGCCGACCAGCGCGTCGATCAACATGAACCGGGCCTCGAGCATCGTGGCGAGCGGGTTCTCGGCGACCGAGACGGCGACGAGATCGGCCGCGACGCCGCCGGCGAGGTCGCCGGTCATCATCCGCACGACGCCCAGCCGGGACCAGGCGCGCGCCGTCTCCCTGCTCGGCGCGCGGCCGGCGATCACCTGTTCGGCAAGCCGCCTGGCGCGCGGCCAGTCGCCCAGGTGCTCGCCCATGGTGTGGGCGGCGAGGTGCAGGAGCGGGTCGAGGTTGCGGTCTTCGGCCTCGTCGGACGCGCGCTCGAGCTCGACCGCCAGCCGCTCGGACTCGTCGGCATGGTAGTTCCAGGCGTCGGCGAGCAGGGTATCGAGCATCGGGGCCTCCATCGACGCTAGCCTAGCTCCGGCGCGGCGGCGTCGCCAGCGAGCCGGCTTGACTTCCCCGGGCGCCAGGGCGTCTCAAGGGATGCGCCGGTGCGGAGGTAAACGCCATGAAGTCGCCGATCTGCGAGATGCTGGGGATCGAGTTCCCCCTGTTCGCCTTCAGTCATTGCCGCGACGTGGTGGCGGCGGTGAGCCGCGCCGGCGGCTTCGGCGTGCTGGGCGCCACGGGACACAATTCCCACTCCATCCGCACCGAGCTGAAGTGGATCGACGACCACGTCGACGGCAAGCCCTATGGCCTCGACCTCCTGTTCCCGGAGAACATGGCCACGGCCGGCGAGCGAGGCGTCACCTACAACTCGCTGAAGACTCGCATCCCTCAGGCGCATCAGGACTTCGCCGCCAAGCTGCTGGCCGGCGCCGACGTCGAGCTTCTGGCGCAGAATGTCTCGGACGACCGTCCGCAGCCGTTCGATCCGGAAACCGCCATGCGCACCATGGAGGCGGCGTTCGAGCACCCGATCAAAATGATCGCCAATGCGCTGGGCGTGCCGCCGCCGGAGATGATCGAGATGGGCAAGCGCCACGGCGTGCCGGTGGCGGCGCTGGTGGGCGCCAAGGAGCACGCGATCCGGCAGGTGAACGCCGGCGTCGACGTCCTTGTCGTGCAGGGCACCGAGGCAGGCGGCCACTGCGGCGAGGTCACCACGATGGTGCTGGTGCCGGAAGTGCTGAAGGCGATCAAGCCGATCCGCGACGTGCCGGTGCTGGCGGCGGGCGGGATCATGAACGGGCGGCAGATGGCGGCCTGCATGGCGATGGGCGCGGCGGGCGTCTGGACCGGCTCGGTCTGGCTGGCCACGGTCGAGAGCGAGACCAGCGAGATCTTCCGCGAGAAGATGATCGAAGCCTCCAGCCGCGACGCGGTGCGGGTGAAGACGCGCACCGGCAAGCCCGCGCGCCAGCTGCGCTCGGCCTGGACGGAGGCCTGGGAGCGCAGTCCGGACAGCCCCGGCGCCCTGCCGATGCCGCTGATGAGTCTCGTCTCCGAGAACGCCCTGCGCTCGGCCCAGCGCGCCGCCGAAGGCGGCAACAAGAAGGCGCGCGACCTGGTGACCTACTTCGTCGGCCAGGGCGTCGGCCTGATCGACTCGGTGCGCTCGGCCGGCCAGGTGGTGCAGGACTTCAAGGAAGAGTTCCTCGAGGCGGTGGAGCACATGAACGGGCTGCTGGAGGACTGAGGTTCAGGGCAAGCGCAGACCCTAACCCCGCTCTCCCCCGCGAAAGCGCTGCGGCTTTCACACGTCTGGACATTGCCGGGAAATTCAACACTTTAGCGACGCCTTGCTTCCTTCTCCCGCAAGGGGGCTGTTGCAAAACTCCCCTCCCCCCTGCGGGGAGGGGTCGGGGGTGCGAGCACGACTGCCTGCCGTCAGGACTCGGAGCTTCCCAAGCCGAATCAACAACGACCGAGCCGACACCCCCATCCCCAACCCTTCCCCGCAAGGGGGAAGGGAGCTTTCAGAGCGATCTCATCGAATTGCGCAACAGGCCCGCAAGGGGAGACGGATCCCAGATCCCGCTTTCGCGGGGGAGAGCGGTCTTTTCAGCGTCGTGCTCATTAGGCTCACCGCCGGACGTGCTTCAAGATCCAGTTGGTGATCAGGTCCATGGCCGCGGGCGAGAGCGTTTCCTCGATCTGGCCGTATTCGCCGGGCGCGCCGGTCTTGGCGTCCTGGAAGAGGTGGTTGAGGCCGGGCAGTTCGTCGACCTCGGCGTCCGGGTTGCCGGCGAGCGCCTTGCGGATGGGCGGCAGGTTCTGGTCGGGCGGCACCTGCAGGTCGAGCGAACC
>DATJRL010000160.1:0-8632 GCA_035504785.1 Caulobacteraceae bacterium | reverse complement strand
AGAAGGCGCAGCTGTTCGCCGGAACCGCCAAGCGGGTCTATCGGCTGAATCTTTCCAACTAAATCATATTCTTACGGAGGAAACCTCATGTCGATCGATTTCGAGATCCCAGCCGAAGCCAAGGCCATCCGTGAGCGCGTGCGCCAGTGGGTGCACGAGGAGTGCATTCCCGCCGAGAAGAAGCTGATGGAGGGCGCCGACTACAAGCAGACGCTCGCCGAGCTGCGCCGGAAGGCGCGCAGCCAGGGCCTCTGGTGCCCGTTCATCCCGCCGGAGCATGGCGGCATGGGTCTGGGTCCGCTCGCCAATGCGCTGGTGCAGATGGAGCTGGGCGAGAGCTACCTCGGCGCGCTCTCCATGAACACGCAAGGCCCCGACGACGCCACCATGCTCACCCTGCTCGAGCACGGCACCGACTTCCAGAAGGAGAAGTTCCTCAAGCCGCTGCTGAACGGCGAGAAGCGCATCTGCTACTCGATGACCGAGAAGGCCGCCGGCGCCGACGCCACCGGCATGCAGACCCGCGCCGTCAAGGACGGCAACGAGAACTACGTGCTGAACGGCGAGAAGTGGTTCTCGTCCGCCGCGTCCTCCGCCGACATCGCCCTGGTGATGGCCAAGACCGACCCGGAGGCCCCGCGCCACCGGCAATTCTCGACCTTCCTCGTCGAGCTGCCCAATCCCGGCTACCGGATCAAGCGCGACATCCCCACCATGGCCGCCGAAGGCCCGCTCAGCCACATCATGGGCGGCGGCCACGCCGAGATCGAGATCAAGGACCTGGTGGTGCCTGCCGAGAACCTGCTCGGCGGCGAAGGCAACGGCTTCAACATGGGCCAGCACCGCCTCGCCTACGGTCGCCTGCGCCACGGCATGCACAACGTCGCCATGGCCCAGCGCGCGCTCGACATGGCGGTGGGGCGCATCACCAGCCGCAACACCTTCGGCAGCCCGCTGCACCAGCGCCAGGCCGTGCAGTTCATGGTCGCCGAGTGCGCCACCGAACTCTACATCGCCCGGCTGATGCTGCTGCACATCGCCTACAAGGCCGAGAACAAGATGGACCTGCGCCAGGAGAACTCCATCGCCAAGGTCTACCTCGCCAACATGGTCCACAAGGTGGTCGATACCGCCATCCAGCTGCACGGCGCCCTGGGCTACTCGATGGATACCCCGCTCGCCCGCTGGTACACCCAGATCCGCTCCCAGCGCCTGGTCGACGGCCCGGACGAGGTGCACCGCTGGACGGTGGGCCGCAACACGATCAAGGCCTTCCAGGCGACCGGCACAACCGCCTCGATGACCGGCGGGGATTTGCTCTGATCTGATCCTGCCCCCCCTCCCCCTTGAGGGGAGGGGTCGGGGGTGGGGATCTGCCCGACAGATCTCGGTGGCGGAGAGAGACCCCCACCCGGCTCGCCTCGCTTTGCTCGGCTCACCACCCTCCCCTCAAGGGGGAGGGTTGCTCAGGCCGTCTCCTCCCGCTGCCCGTTGACCTTGTCCACCAGGCCCCAGGCCAGCGCCTCTTCGGCGCTCATGAAGGTGTCGCGGTCGAGGGCTTCTTTGACCTCCTCCACCGTGTGACCGCAGTGCTTGGCGTAAAGCTCGTTGATCCGGGCTTGCGTCTCGAGGACGTCCTTGGCGTGGCGCTCGATGTCGGAGGCCTTGCCCTGGAAGCCGCCGGAGCCCTGGTGGATCATGATCCGAGCGTTGGGCAGCGAGATGCGCATGCCGGGCTCGCCGGCCATCAGCAGGAACGAGCCCATCGAGGCGGCGAAGCCCATGCAGGTGGTGGAGACCGGGCTCTTCAGGTACTGCATGGTGTCGTAGATGGCGAAGCCTGCCGTCACCACGCCGCCCGGCGAGTTGATGTACATGTCGATGGGCTTCCTGGGGTTCTCACTCTCCAGGAACAGCAGCTGCGCGCAGACCAGCGCCGCCATGCCGTCCTCGATCGGGCCGTTCACGAATACGATCCGTTCACGGAGCAACCGCGAGAAGATGTCGAACGCCCGCTCGCCGCGGCTCGACTCCTCCACGACCATCGGCACCAGGTTCATGATCGAGGCGCTCATGCCGCCATCCTCCAGCGCGGCGCCGCGGCCATCGTCGCCCGGGCGCGCGGCTTCAACCGCAACACCGCCGGCCGCGGCGCCTGATGGACGATGGTGAGGCGCGAGCCGCCATCCTCGGCCGGACCGACGCGGAAGCTGATCAGGCTCTCGCCCTCGCGGGTCGGCCATGCCAGATCGAGCCGCTCGCCCGGATCGGCGCGACGCACCTCGGCCGGGCCGGTCTCGGCCTCGCCCAGCCACTCGCGACGAATCTCCGGCTCGGCGAGGGCGCGCCAGACCTTGGCCGGCGGCGCTTCAAGCTCCGCCTCGAACACCAGGGCGTCGTCGGTGTGGGCGTCCACGGTCGGAGGGGCGTCGCTCATGGGTCCATCCTCTTCAAAACGTCCCGCAGGCGCTCGATGCGTTCGGGCCAGAAGTCGCGGTAGCGCTCCAGCCAGCCGAGCAGCGGGGCCAATCCCTGCGGCTCGATGCGGTAGTAGACATTGCGCCCCTCGCGCCGCTCGCCCACCAGCCCGGCGCCCTTCAGCGCCGCCAGGTGCTGCGAGATCGCGGGCTGCGAGACGTCGAACCCCGCCGTGAGCGCCGACACGCTCATTTCACCGCCCGCCAACCGGTCGAACACCGCCCGGCGGGTGGGATCGGAAAGCGCACGGAAGACCTCGGCTTCGGGCATGGAAGAATGATAAGCGTATACTTATGAAATCCGCAATAGCCAAACTTTCAATGTCATCCCGGAGAGCCGCGCAGCGGACTCATCCGGGATCTGCTCGCCACGCCGGTGCTGTGGAGATCCCGGATCGGCGCCGCTTCGCGGCTTGTCCGGGATGACATGGTTGGGATGCGGTTGATGAGGTTCGCGGTCCGACTACCCGCTCATCGCCAGGTTCGCCGGGACGTATTTCTCGCGCATGGTGACCAGCTCCTCCGCCGCGGTCGGGTGGACGGCGCAGGTGGCGTCCCATTGGGCCTTGGTGGCGCCCATCTTCAGGGCGATGGCGGCCATCTGGATCATCTCCGGCGCATCGGGGCCTACGATGTGGCAGCCGAGCAGGCGGTCGGTGGCCGGGTCCACCACCAGCTTCATCAACATCCGGTCCTCGCCGCCGTAAAATGTCGATTTCATCGGCCGGAACACCGCGCGGTAGATGTCGACCTTGCCGTAGGCGCGCCGCGCGTCCATCTCGCTCAAGCCAACCGCGCCGACGGGCGGCTGTGAGAACACCGCGCTCGCCACCATTTCATGATCGAACGCGGTCGGCCGACCACCGAACTCGGTCTCGGCGAAGGCCGCGCCCTCGCGGATCGCCACCGGCGTCAGGTTGATGCGGTCGGTGACGTCGCCCACCGCCCAGATGTTGTCGACGTTGGTCTTCGAGTAGGCGTCGACGATCACCGCGCCTTTCGCGTTCAGCGCCACGCCAGCCGCCTCGAGCCCAAGGCCGGCCGTGTAGGGATCGCGACCGGTGGCGTACATCACGTACTCGGTCTCGAGTTCGTGGCCGCTGGTCAGGGCGCTCCTGATGCCTCGCTCCGTCTTCTCCAGCGCGGTGTGCTCGCAGCCGAGGATGATCCTGATCCCGCGGCGCTGGAGTTCGGTTTCCAGGTGGTTGCGGACGTCGTTGTCGAAGCCGCGCAGGATGTTGGCGCCGCGGTACATCAGGGTGGTCTCCACCCCGAGACCGTTGAAGATGCCCGCGAACTCGACCGCGATGTAGCCGCCGCCGACGATCAGGATGCTCTTCGGCAGCCGTGGCAGGTGGAAGGCCTCGTTGGAGCTGATGGCGAGGTCGATGCCGGGGATGGACCCCGGCGTCACCGGCCGCGCCCCGGTGGCGATCAGCACCTTCTCGGCGGAGAAGGTACGGTCGCGATCCTTCAACGCGACGGTGTGCGCGTCCAGCAGCTCCGCGCGGGCGTGGACCACGTCGGCGCCGGCGTTCTGCAGGTTGTTCACATAGATGCCCGACAACCTGGCGATCTCGAGGTCCTTGGCGGCGATGAACCGGGGCCAGTCGAACGCCGCGCCCGACTTCGACCAGCCGTAGCGCTCGGCGGTCTTGAAGTGGGTGGCGAACTCGCTGGCGTAGACCATGAACTTCTTCGGCACGCAGCCGCGGATCACGCAGGTGCCGCCGACGCGATGCTCCTCGGCGATGGCGACCCGCGCGCCCGACATCGACGCCAGCCTCGCCGCGCGCACCCCGCCGGACCCCGCGCCGATGACGAAGAGGTCGTAGTCGAACTTGGCCATGGGTCCTCCGGCGAAAACGGGCGTCGCCGGTCACATGGCCCGGATGGCCGCCGGCGCCAAGCGCGGGGGACTTTCGAATTCGCCTGCGTCGGGGGTAAGTTTTGCTCAAAGTTCGACCATCAGGCCCGGGCGGCTGAGGAACCGATCGGATGACCGCCAGCGACGCGACCGCAAACCGAGCTGCAGCGGCCGGGCGCCGCTACGACGTCGTCTCCATCTGGCTGCACTGGATCATCGCGGCGCTGGTCGTCGTCCAGCTCTGCCTCGGCTGGTACATGAACGAGGTGCTGCCCGAGCATTCGCCGGCGAAGCCGCAGGTGCTGACGATCCACATCTCGGTCGGACTCACCATCCTGATCCTGGTGCTGATCCGGATCGGCGTGCGCCTGACCCACCCGGCGCCGCCGCTGCCGCCCGAACTCCCGCTATGGGAGCGCATCCTGGCGCGCGCCACGCACGTGCTCTTCTACCTGCTGCTCCTCGCCCTGCCGCTCACCGGCTGGACGCTAGTCTCGCTCGGGACGCGCCCGATCCACTTCTGGGGCCTGCCCTGGCCGCATCTGCCGGGGGTCCACGCCGTGTTCGGATCGCCCGCGCCTCGGCCGGTGCGCGAGCGACTCGCGCACGTCCAAGTCTACATCCTGATCTGGATCGTACTTCTGAACCTGGCGCTGCACGTGGTCGGCGCGCTCTGGCTGCAGTTCGGCAAGTCGCCGGTGCTGTGGCGCATGACCTGGTTGAAACCCCCGCGCGCGGCGGCCTGAGCGATCCACCGGCGTCGCGGACCGACGAGCGCGCTCAGCGATCGATCCCAACCACGCCGTCGTCCGTCCCCACCAGCGCGCTCTGGGCGAGGCCCAGGAACAGGCCGTGGTCGACGACGCCGGTGATGCTCTTCAGCGCCGCCTCGACGCCGACCGGATCGAGGATTGCGCCGCACGGGGCGTCGTAGATGTAGTTGCCGCCGTCGGTGACATAGGGCGCGTCGCCCGCCAGCCGCAGGCGCGGCGCCGCCGCCACGCCGCAGTCGGCGAGGCCGCCGACGATCCGCCGCAGCGTCGTGACGTGGCCGAAGCGGACGACCTCGATCGGCAGCGGGAAGCGGCCCAGCATGGCGACGCGTTTGCCGGCGTCGGCGATGACCACGCAGCGGCGCGAAGCCTCCCACACCAGTTTCTCGCGCAACAGCGCCCCGCCGCCCCCCTTGATCAGCGCCAGCTCCGGCCCGATCTCGTCGGCGCCGTCGACGGTGAGGTCGATGGTTCCGACCTGGTCGAGTTCGGTGAGCGTCAGGCCGACCGAGCGCGCCAGCGCCGCCGTCGCTTCGGAGGTCGGAACGCAGGTGCGGTTGGTGAAGCCGTTGCGGGCGAGGTGTCCCGGCAAGGCGCGCACGAAATGCGCCGCGGTCGACCCGGTGCCGAGGCCGATGACGTAGGTCCGCGCGTCCACAAGGTCGACCGCCGCGCGGCCGGCCGCGGCCTTCTGATCGTCGGGGGTCACTCGCCGGCTCTCTCGCGCCGCTTCTTCTCCCGGAAGGCCGCCGCCCATCCGGGCTTCTCCACCTGGCGGCCGCGGGCCAGAGCCAGGGCGTCCGACGCGACGTCCTCGGTGATCACCGAGCCGGAGCCGGTATAGGCCCCCGCCCCCACCCTCACCGGCGCCACCAGCGCCGTATCCGAACCGATGAAGGCGCCCTCGCCGACATGGGTGTCGTATTTGTCGAAGCCGTCGTAGTTGCAGAAGATCGTCCCCGCGCCGATGTTGGCCCCGGCGCCCACCGAGCCGTCGCCCAGGTAGGCCAGATGGTTGGCCTTCGCGCCCTTGCCGACCGCCACCTTCTTGACCTCGACGAAGTTGCCGATGTGGGCGTCCTCGCCGATGTCCGCCCCGGGCCGCAGCCGCGCGAATGGGCCGACGATGGCGCCGGACCGCACCACCGCGCCCTCGAGATGGCTGAAGCTGCGGATCACCGCGCCGGTCTCGATCCGCACGCCCGGCGCCATGACCACATCGGGTTCGACCAGCACGCCAGGCCCAATCTCCGTATCCCACGACACGAACACCGTCTCCGGCGCGGTCAGGGTGACGCCCGCCTCCATCAGCTCGGTCCGGCGGCGGCGCTGGAACGCGGCTTCCGCCACCGCCAGCTCGGCCTGGCTGTTGACGCCCTGGAACACCTCCTCCTTGGCGAAGGCGGCGCGCACCGACTTGCCGGCCTTGGCGGCGATGCCCACGACGTCGGTGAGGTAGTACTCGCCCTTGGCGTTGGCGGCTCCGACCTTGCCCAGCAGCTCGAACAGCAGGCCGGCGTGGGCGGCGAGGACTCCGGAATTGCAGGCGCTCACCGTCCGCTCTTGCGGACTCGCTTCCCGCTCCTCGACGATCCGGATCAGCCGGTCGCCCTGCACGATCAGGCGGCCGTAGCCGAGCGGGTTGGTGGCGTGGAAGCCCAGCACCGCGACGTCCGCTCCGGCGGCGCGCAGGTCGAACAGCGGCGCGACGGCCTCGGGCGTGAGCAACGCACTGTCCGCCAGCGTCACCACCACCTCGCCGTCGAAGTCCGCCAGCGCCGCCTTGGCCGCCAGCACCGCATGACCGGTGCCGAGCGGCGGGTCCTGGATGGCCACGGCGCCTTCGCCGAGACGCTCGGCGACGTGGCGGCGAACCTCCGGCGCGCCGGCGCTCAGCACCACCACGATGCGTCGGCAGCCCAGCCCCTCGGCCACGTCGATCGCGTGGTCGATTAGCGCCCGGCCGCCCACCCGATGCAGCACCTTCGGCGTCGGCGATTTCATGCGGGTCCCCTGCCCCGCGGCGAGGATGACGGCGGCGCGTGGACTCATGCTCTTTGGGCCTCCGCTCGGAATCGTGCGCTTGTCATGATCCCGGCTTTAGCCGAAACCGGCCCGCCTTTCGACCCGGAGAACCCCTTGAGAGCCCGTCTGGAAGCGCCGTGACCCGCCAGCCTCTCGCCGGCGCCGTGATCGCCCTCGACCTCGACGGCACGCTCGTCGACACCGCGCCGGATCTGATCGGCGTCCTCAACCAGATCCTGGGCGAGCACGGCCGTCACGCCCTGCCGCTGGAGGCGGCGCGCGTCGTGGTCGGCCACGGCGCCCGCGCCATGCTGGAGCGGGGCTTCGCGGCCTCCGGCGGTACGTTGGCGCCCGCCGCGGTCGACCGGCTGTTCGCCCGCTTCGTCGACCTCTACGTCGCGCGCATCGCCATGGCGAGCCGACCCTATCCCGGCGCTCTGGCGGCGCTGGACGAACTCGCCGCGGCCGGCGCGCGCCTCGCCGTCTGCACCAACAAGCCCACCCACCTGTCGCGCGCCCTGCTGGGTGCGCTGGACCTGGCGCCCCGCTTCGCGGCTATCGTCGGCCCCGACCTCGCAGGCGCCGCCAAGCCTGACCCCCGCCACTTGAGCTTCGCCATCGAGGCCGCTGGCGGGACGGCGGCGCACGCGCTGATGGTCGGCGACTCGCGGCCGGACATCGAGGCGGCGCGCGCCGCCGGCATACCCTCTATCGCCGTGAGCTTCGGCTACTCCGACGTTCCGGCGGCGGACCTCGCCGCCGACCTGCTGATCGACCACTTCGCCGAGCTGCCCGCGGCGGCGCTGCGCTTGCTAGGGCCGCGCTCACCCGCTAATAGCCCCCACCTTCCGGCGGACGCGTAGCTCAGCGGGAGAGCACTCGCTTCACACGCGAGGGGTCGTAGGTTCAATCCCTACCGCGTCCACCACGCAGTCCACCACCTTCCAGAGTGGTGCTTTCCAAATCCCGAAACAGGCGACATTTCCGAGCCTTACGGCGCTCGGAGACGCCGCCGCGCGTCTCCGCGACAGCCCAATCCCCCAAAACAGGCCGATTTTTCGGGCCAGTTCTCTGGGCGAAATTCAGAAGTGTGCCTTTCGGTCCAATAACAGGTGAATCGCGTTCTCCGCCCTGACTCAGACGAGATCGGGGCGTGATAACATTTACGAATTCAATGGCTTGTTTCGTTCGAGCGTTGCCAAAAAACAGGCCGAATAACAGGGACAAAACAGGGGCATAACAGCCACAGATCAGGCGCCAAAACAGGCCCGAACGTCGTCAGATTGACCTGTTACGGAATCGACCCCGGAGGGTCCCCCGATCAGGCGAATTTCGCGAACATTCGACGCTGCTCGTCCCAGTCCATCGGGAGCGTCTGCTTGGTGAACGCGCCGAGCGAGATTGCTCGTGGTTGCCGACCATCCAGGATCTGCTGTGCAAGGTCCGGCGCGAGATAGGCGAGCGGCGCAAGACGCGCCGCGTAGTGGGTG
>DATJRL010000159.1:0-3024 GCA_035504785.1 Caulobacteraceae bacterium | reverse complement strand
CGCCCGAGTTTGGCCCAGTACTCGACCTGAGCGCCAACGGATCGATGCAACACCTCAGCTTCGCGCCGCGCCTCCTCGACGAACTCGCCGGAGAGCTTGATTGAGGCGTAGTTCGCGGACATCACCATCTCCATTCAGTGGCAATATGCCACCTAACTTAGGAGAAGCGACCTCGCAAATCAACGTACGCGATCGCACCTTCATGCCGAGGGCGGCGACGGCGGGGCGTTCAGGGGGACGGCGCCCGTGGCGTTGTAGATGCGGGGGGTATCGCCGCCCGGGACGGGGGCGAGGCCCAGGCGGGCGCGGACTTCGTTGACGGTGGCCGAGCCGTTGCGCAGGGCCGCGTCGTCGATGTGGGACTGGACCTGCGGGTCGACCTCGACCACGTCACGCCAGGCGAACTCCAGCTCGGTCTCGCCGAACTCGGCCTCGTTCACCTCGTCGATGAGGCGCTTCACCCAGAGCTTCAGCGGCTCCAGCCCTTCCCCTTGCGCGCGGTTCTGATCCTCGCCGGCGGTGGCGCGGTTCATCTGGCGCACGAAGGGCGTCGGCGGCAGTGAGAAGGCGAAGGCGACGATGCGCGAGAGCCACTCGTCGAAATCGTCCTTCAGCGGCGGGTCTTTCAGCGGCTGGTAGCGGGCGCCGGCGGGCGTCCAGATCAGCTTGGCGCGTTCGGACGCCTGGCCGGAGAGCTGGGCGTTGAGCCAGAGCTGCAGCTCGCGGATCTGGCTCGGCCCCCAGCCTTCGGGCGCCGAGAGGAAACCGGCCGGCGCATTACCCTCGGTGAAGTAGGCGAGCTGGGTGGCCTGGCGGTTGATCAGCGTCTGGATGGTGACGACGATCTGCTCCACCGGCGAGAAGCCGAGCATGTGGTTGGGCCGGCGGTTGCGCGGGGCGTAGAGCAGGTCGTCGGTGGTCAGGTCGGCCCAGACACGGCCCTTGATGATCTGCTGGTAGGCGGGCGACGGCGGCGCGGGCGTGCGGCCGGTTTCGTCGACCAGCACCTTGATGGTGTCGCCCGGCACCACGTCGAGGCCGATCAGCCGGCCGGCGCGGTCGCGGCGCTTCTCGAACGCCGGCGCGTCGATGGCCAGCAGGTCCTCGATAGCGAGGCGCAGCCAGGCCGCGAAGCCGTGCGCGCCGTCCGGCCGGCGCCAGAACTGGGTGAGCGCCTGGGCGCGGGCGGCGACGCCCGGCGAGGCGGCCGCCGCGCTCGTGGCGCCGTCGCGCGGGTTGAAGCGCCACTGCAGGGTCTCGAGCTGGTCCTTGCGGGTCTCGATGGCGAGGCGGACCAGCTCGACGTTGGCGAAGGCGCGCAGGTGGGCGAAGCCGAACGGCTCGGCCGGCCGGGGCGTGATGACGGTGTTGACCCCGACCGGAAAGTCCCACACCCGCACCGGCTCGGCGTCGGGCGGCGTGAGCGGCTGGCCGGGCGAGAACACGGCGTCGGCGACGCCCTGGCCCAGCGGGCCGTAGCGCGTCTGCCAGGACAACGAAGTGCGAATACCGCCGGAGGGGGGCATGAAGAACTCCTCTGCGCACTATCTTCCCCCTCTGGGGGAAGGGCCCGAAGGGCCCCAGGGGGCCACCAGCGGAGGCCCCATCACCGGCTTCGCCAGAGCTCCCCTAGAAGGGGAGTAGGGTTTGCGGCGGAGGCCCCCTCACCGGCTTCGCCGGAGCTCCCCCAGAGGGGGAGCATTGGCGTCTGTGGCCCCCTCAGTCGCTTCGCGACAGCTCCCCCAGAGGGGGAGCAGAACGGGCCATTTCTTCGCGCGTCCACTCGAGGAAGCCGGCGCTGGCCAGTTTCGTCTGGTGGGCGCCGAAGGCGCGGCTGGTGGCGTCGGCGTCGTCGTCGTGGGGGGCGGTGGGGAAGGATTCCAGGGACGCGAACCAGGCCTCGTTCCACGCGCCGCGGAGGACGAGGACGTTGCCGGCCTCGGCTTGGGCGCTGAAGGGGCCGAAGCGGGTGACCTTGTCGCCGCTCTCCGGGCTGGCGCGCACGACGTAGCCTTCAAGGGCGCCGACCAGGGCGGCGGCCTGGCTCTTGCCGGCCTGACCCGGGTCCTGCGGCAGGGCGATCTCGACCTCCGGGCCGTCTTCGGCGGCGGTGTTGGCGAGGAAGCGCTCGACGCCGGCGGGCGTGGCGCGGATACGGCGATGGTCCAGCACCCAGTACCTCCCGTCGGCGGAGCGGCCGAGCTTCACGCCGCTGGTCCAGTCCGGATCGTTGGTCTCGGTCTTGGGCGTGGCGGCGAGGTCCCAGCCGCGTTTGATCGCGAGACCGGCCGGGGCGGCGTCGACCACCTGGCACCAGGCGCGGTTGAAGAGCAGGCCCGCGGCGGGACGGATCTTCCAGTTGCCGTGGAGCAGGCGCTCGCGCTCCACCCGCGGCAGGGCCAGCAGGTTCGCGCGGTAGCCGGGATCGGCGGCGATCAGCGCCTTGTTGTCCTCGAGCCGGGCGGGGATGAAGGTCAGCGATCGCGGCGGCAGCTTCGGGTGACGTCGACGCAGGCTGGCGCGGTCGCCCCACTCCAGCCGATCGCCGAGGCGGACGAACCAGCGGACGACGCCCGCGCGCTTGCGGATCGGCAAACCGGTGTCGGCGTCGATCCACCAGGCGATCAGCTCGGCGACCCAGCTGTCGGCGTCGGGGTTGCAGGTGGCGCGGATGTAGGGGGCGACCGCGCCCAGCGAGCGGTTGCGGGCGGTCATGGTCCAGAACTGGGCCGCGGTGAAGTGGGTGAGTTCGTCGAAGCAGATCAGCGGCACCTGGGCGCCCTGCCACTCGAGCACGGTCTTGTCGTGCTCCAGGTGGGCGAAGCGGACGCGGGCGCCGGAGGGAAAGCGCCACTCGAGGGTGTTCAGCAGCGGTTCGGCGCCGGTGGATGCGTAGAGCTTGAAACTCTCGTCCCAAAGGCCGCCGGGATTGCGAACCTGCACGGTGGTGCGGCGGAAGAACACCGCGGCGAAGTCGGCCTCGTCGCGGTGGCGCATCGGCTCGAGCAGCAGAGCCCAGGATTT
>DATJRL010000158.1:0-2752 GCA_035504785.1 Caulobacteraceae bacterium | reverse complement strand
CCTCCGCCGCCGACAATCGCGGGAGTCACAACTCTGGCCGCGGTCGAGCAGTCGGTGGATCAGCTGTCGCGCAATCATGTGCGGCTGCTTGTCGACAGCGATAATTTCGGGGCGGTGGTGACCGACGACCTCGATCGCTTGATCGCACCGTCGCAGCTCCATGTCGTGGGCCAGGTTGGCGATGGCGGCGCGGGCGGCTTGCGGGGCCGCCTCAGCTTCGGCGACGGTCTCGAGGTGCTGGGCGGCTTCGCCCTGGGTCGCGAGGACTTCTCGGGCGTCACGATCCCGTTCGAGCAACTCGGCTCGCTCACTCTGCGCTACGCACCGTCAGGCGCTTCGCGGCCGTTCGTCGAAGTGGGGGGTGTGGTCGGCCAGGCGCAGGACGCCCAATTCACCCGCACCTACGCCGATGGCGACAAGACCGGTGTCGGTCAAGGCGGGGGGAGCTATCGTAGCGACGAAGTCTGGGGTCGCGCGGGCTGGGTTGTCGACTGGGGTGGCTCGAGCCAAGCGGGCGTCTATTTGCAGTACGGCGAGCAAAGCCAGTCGCTCGGCGGCTACATGGAGACTCTCTCCAACCTCAATCCGTTCGAGGCCGCTGTCGGGGCGGGTGGAGACCGCATGGATGTCGGCAAGCTGGGTGGTCGTTACGACTTCGTGACGAGTGATGGCTGGGAGATCTTCGCCGGCCTCTCGATCGACCACGCCTTCAGCCAGGACCACACATTGCCCGTGGCGGTGGATGGCTTCGGACCTATCACGTCCACGCCTGTTCCATCTCAGACCTGGGTGGAGTACCGCGCCCGCTTCGGCCACGCCCTCGGGCCGAAGACAACCCTTAGTTTCTATGTGACGGGGCTCGCCGGCACGGAGCCTGTCGGCGCACCGATCGCCGCCGGCCTCGACCTGAAGGTGGTGTTCTAATCCGATGTCGAGAAGGCGAACTCGCTGAAAAGTTCAATGCGTTCAACTCGAGTTGGCGACGGCCGCCGGAGACGTCATGTTTCTACGCACCCTTGGAACTTCCGCCTGCCTCCTGGTCGCGGTTGGCCTCTCCGCGGGCCCAGCGGCAGCCCAGGTTGTCGCCTTCGGCGCCAGCAACGTCTCCGGGTATGGGGTAGACCCCTCTGAGACCTTCGTCTCGGTCCTGCAGAGCCTGCTGGACGCGAAGGGCTATCGTGTGAGTGTGGTCAACGCTGGCGTCTACGGCGACACGACCGCCCAAATGCTGGATCGCCTGGACTCCGATGTACCGTCTTCGACAACGGTCGTGATCCTCGACGAGTCGGGCGGTCTGTTCAACGATCGGTTTCACCACATCAGTCAGGCGCAGGGTGCAGCCGACATGACGACGATCACGGCCCGGCTGAAGAGTCGGGGGATCGTGGTGATTCCGATGAGCGGCGCCGCCTTGCCGTCCGCCGATCACCAGGCGGACGGCGTGCACCTGAACGCCGCGGGGCACCGTTTGATCGCTCAACAGCTTTTGCCGGAGGTCATATCGGCGCTTGGGCCGCCGCAGACAAAGTAATGACGGAGTTCAGTCCCGCCGCTCCAAACTGAAGGCGCCTTGTCGTGAGACCGGATTTGCGCCGTCTAAGCCTTCTTCGCTGGCGGCTTCCTGGCTCTCTTCGCGGCCGGCTTCTTGGCGGTCTTCGCCTTCGCGCCCGTCGCCGGCTTCGCTTTCGCCGCCGCGGCCTTCGGCTTTCCCGAAGCCTTCGCGCCGCGCCGCCCCTTGCTCGGGCCTTTGGCTTCGCGGTCGGCGAGGAGTTTGACGGCGTCTTCCAGCGTCAGGGCGGCGGGGTCGGCGCCTTTGGGGACGTTGGCGTTGGTCGGGCCGTGCTTGACGTAGGGACCGTAGCGGCCGGCCAGCACGCGCACCGGCTCGCCGGTCGCGGGGTGGGCGCCTAGGTCTTTCAGCGCGGTCGGCTCGGCGCGGCCACGACCGTTTCCAGCGCGTTTCTCGGCCAGCACGGCGACGGCGCGGTTGAGGCCGATCTCGAACACCTCGTCGGCGTTGGGCAGGTTGGCGTAGGTTCCGTTGTGCTGGACGTAGGGCCCGTAGCGGCCGACGCCGGCCAGGATCATGCCGCCGTCGTCCGGGTGGGCGCCGACCTCGCGCGGCAGGCGCAAGAGCCGGATCGCCTTGTCGAGATCCATGCCGGCGGGCGGCCAGTCCTTGGGCAGGCTGGCGCGCTTGGGTTTGTCCGCGCTCTCCTCGACGTAGGGGCCGAAGCGGCCGGCCTTCAGCCAGATGGCGTGGCCGGTGGCCGGATCGACGCCGAGCTCGCGGTCGCCGCCCGCCTCGCCGTCCTCGCCGTTCTCCTGGGCGATCGGCCGCGTGAAGCGGCACTCGGGGTAGTTGGAGCAGCCGATGAAGGCGCCGTACTTGCCGGTCTTCAGCGACAGCCGACCGACGCCGCAGCTGGGGCAGGCGCGCGGATCGCCGCCGCCTTCCTTGGCCGGGAACATGTGCGGGCCGAGCGCCAGGTCGAGAGCCTCGATCACCTGGCCCATGCGCAGCTCGCCGATTTCGCCGACGGCGGCGGCGAAGTCGCGCCAGAAGTCGCGCAGCAGCGCCTTCCAGTCGAGCTCGCCGGCGCTGACCAGGTCGAGCTTCTCCTCCAGCGCGGCGGTGAAGTCGTACTCGACGTAGCGGCGGAAGAACTGCTCGAGGAAGGCGGTGACCAGGCGCCCCTTGTCCTCCGGCACGAAGCGATTGCGCTCCATCCGCACATAGGCCCGGTCGCGC
>DATJRL010000157.1:0-4704 GCA_035504785.1 Caulobacteraceae bacterium | reverse complement strand
AAGTTCGCCGTCGTCTGGGCCCGGACGGACGCGCCGGGCGGTTGAAGAAGAACTCGACCACGAAAAACCCGAAAAGCCCGAACTCGGCTCCCCGCCGGGCGAGAGCCGGGCCGCGTTCTGCCTGATTTCACCACAAAGGATGTCCTTCGTGGCCGAAAAGGGTCGGTGCCGCCTTCGGCGGCCTTTCAGGTTAGCCCGTTCGTGCTTTTCGGGTTTTTCGGGGTCAAGAGAGATGGGGCGGAGGCAGCACGGGGACGCCGCAGCGGCGCGACCGCATGAACTGGCGCAGGGCCAGCTCGGCGGGGTCGGGCGGCAGGCGAAAGACGTCGATTCCCAGCCTCGCGCCGTCGGCGCCGTCGAACACCGCCACGCGCTGGGTCGCGCACAGGATCATCAGGCGCAGCGGGTCGAGGAGCGGCAGCGCCATCACCTTCGGTCCTCGCTTCAGGAACGGGTCGTTGCGCATGACCGAGCCGGTGTCGAAGAAGGTCGGGCCGTCGTCGGCGACGATGACGACGTCGGCCGGCGCGTGCTCGATCGCGGCGTGGGCGGCGGCATAGGGCCGCACATAGCTCCAGGCTTGCCAGGCCCGGATCGGGACGAAGACGACGAGCGAGAGCGCGCAGCTCGCCACGAACGCGGTGTTCGCGGCGGCCTTCCCGGCGGCGGGCAGGGCGTCGGTTAGGCGGATCCAGGTCCAGGCGGCGACGAGGCAGATCCCGCCCAGCAGGCCGTGGAAATAGCGAAAGCCCCAGCCGTGCACCTGCGCCGGGGTGACGACGATGGTCAGCGCCAAGGTCAACAGCACGCCGAGCATGAGGCTGCGCAGGACGCCCTTGGCGCGGATAGCGGCGGCGATCGACAGGAAGCCCAGCGGCGCGGTGAGGGGCGCCTGCCAGACGATGAACCGGATCAGCGACTCGGCCGTGGCGAAGGCGTTGTTGAGGCTGAACGCCCCGAAGTCGCGCAGCACCTTCTGGAGAAAAAAGCCGCCGCCGGCGGCGTGGGCGGCGGCGGGCGGCAGGCCGACGATCCGCTGCTCGAGCGGCCAATACTCGATCCAGAACAGGCAGATGCCGGCGTAGGCCAGGGTGTAGAGGCCGGCCAGGCGCCAGCGGCGGTCCAGCCAGAGCTGCAGGACGAACGGCGCGGCGAAGATCGGGTGGAAGGCCAGTTCGTGCAGGCCGCTGGCCAGGAAGCCGACGACAATCGCGCCGAAGTGACCGAGCCGTCCGCCACGGAGAAAGAGCCAGAGCCAGACCATGTTCAGCGCCAGGTGCGCCGGCATGGCGTAGGCGGTCATCGACATCACGATCAGCTGCGGCGAGACGGCGAGCAGGGCGGCGGCGATCAGCGCCGGGCGCTTGTCGTCCGGCCAGATCTGGCGGCCGACGCCGTAGGTAGCGACGACGCCGACGGCGCTCAGCAGCGGGTTCAGCAGCGTTTCGGCCCCGAGCTTCAGCGCCAGGGCGCGCAAGGCCGCGTTCACCGGCAGGTAGCCGGAGGCCCAGAAGGCGTGCCCCGGCGTCGGCAGCATGTACGCGGGCTGCATCGCCGCGACGTAGGGTCGCCATCGCGGGTCGACCGGCGCCATCAGCTCGCCGTGGGCGAAGATGCGGGCGTCGAAGTTGGCCAGGAACTCGTCGGTGGAGATGACGTAGCCGCCGAACACCGCCGGCTCGGCCGCCGCGCCGATAATCGCGGCGAGGACCGCCAGCCCGATCGTCCACGCCAGCGGCCGGGCGGCGAACGAATGGGTCAGCGCCGGCCAGCGGACCGCGGGCACGAGGCCCAGCGACGGGATCAGCACCAGGAACGCGACCAGGACCGGCAGGTCCTGGCGGATCAGGAAGAAGCCCATCGAGCCCTGGAACTGGAAGAAGCCGGCGTAGCGGAAGGCCGGCGACAGGAAGACCACGGCGCCCAGCCAGACGATGGCGAGCAGCCGGAACGGCGAGGACCCGCCGGTGGTCGCGGGCAATGCGTCCGGGGCGCTGTCGCGGCTCGCCAATGCAAACGGCCCTTGCTGCCAGAGCCCTCGGGCGAAGGCCCCGCCGAGCGATCCTTGCGACGATTCCGGGCGGCCGGCCAACCGCGTGACCTCGAGGGCCCGGGCGAAGAATCCGGGTTCGTCCTAACGTCCTTCTCCCGCAAGGGGACCTTTGCAGAACTCCCCTCCCCGCTGCGGGGAGGGGTCGGGGGTGGGGGTGCGAGCGCGCCGCCTGCGGTCCAAGCTCGGAGAGTCCCGAGCAGGAACAACAACAACCGAGCTGACACCCCCATCCCCAACCCTCCCCCGCAAGGGGGAAGGGAGCTTTAGGGGCGCACTCCGGCAATTTCACAACAGGCCCGCAAGGGGAGAAGGATTCCTCGATGCGATCCGGCGATGCCCGGTTGACGCCGAAGGCAAGAAGGGAGGAACCACGAAGACACGTGGCCTTTGCGGTCGAACCCAGGAGTCCCGCCGGTTGAGCCCGGTCGTCCCGATGCGCGGCCCGCTGGACGGTCGATCCCTGGCGCGGATCTGGCTGGCTGCCTTGGCGGTATTGGCCGCGCCGGCGGCCGTCTCGATCCTCGCCAACCAGGCGCCGCGGGTCACCGCCTACTTCCTGTTGGCGCACGACCTGCCGATGCTGGCGTTGCAGAGCGCGGCGCTGGCGGCGGCGTGCCTGCCGGCGGTGCGCCTCGGGCCCCGGCGCGTGGCGTGGATCGAGGCCCTCGCGGCCCGCCGCGGCGGGGCGATCTGCGCCGGGCTGGCCCTGGCCTGCGCCGTCGTCGCCCTGGCGGGCTGGACGCTGGTCTACCAGCGCTATCCGCTCTCCATCGACGAGATGTGGGCCGACTTCGACACGCGCATCTTCGCCCACGGCCGGCTGGTCGCCCCCATCGCGCCGGCCTGGCGGCCGTTCGCGGCGGCGCTGCAGCCGCAGTGGCGGATGCGGATCGCCGGCGGCGCCGCCTGGGCCTCGATGTACCTGCCGGTGAACGCGGGGTTCCGGGCGCTGGCGACGCTGGCCGGCTCGCCGGCGCTGGCGGGCGCGGCGTGGGCGGCGCTGTCGGTGGGCGCGACCTGGGGCCTGGCGCGGCGCTACTGGCCGGACCGGCCGGACGCGGCGCTGGTCGCGGCGCTGCTCCTCGCCACCTCGACGCAGATGCTGGTCGCGGCCATGAGCCCCTACGCGATGTCGGCGCACCTGGCGCTGAACCTCGCCTGGCTCTGGCTGTTCCAGCGGCGGGGACCGACAGGGCGGGCCGGCGTGGCGAGTCAGGCGGCGACGATGGGCGTCGCCTTCCTGGCCACCGGGCTGCACCAGTTGATCTTCCATCCGCTGTTCGCGGCGCCGTTCGTCATCCGGCTCTGGATGCAGCGGCGCTGGCGGCTGGCCGCGGCGCACTCGGCCGCCTACGCCGCGATCGTGCTGTTCTGGGCCGGCTATTGGCCGCTGATGCTCGGATGGCTGCACCTGGCGCCGGCGGCCGGCGCCGACCTGGGCGGCGCGGATCTCCCCGGCCACACCCTCGGCCTCGTCCGCACCGCCCTGACCCCCGCCGGGCCGCTGGCGATGGCCGACAACCTGCTGCGCTTCGTCGCCTGGCAGAACCCGCTGACGATCGTGCTGGCGCTGGCGGGTGTTGGGGGAAGCGTCTGGACCCGCCAGCGTCCGGACGAAGGGGGCCGGGGCGGCGGAGCGCTGTGGCCGCTGACCGCCGGCATCGCGCTCACCCTGGCCGCCATGCTGCTGCTGGAGCCGTCGCAGGGGTACGGCTGGGGCTACCGCTACCTGCACGGCCTCCTGGGCTCGGCGAGCCTGCTGGCGGCGGCGGCGTGGGTGCGCCTCGTGCGGCCCGGCGAGGCCTCGGCGGAGCGAGGGTGGGCGGTGCTGGGGCTGACCAGCGTCTTCGTGGCCCTCGTCGCCGCGCCGATTCAGTTCGCCCAGGCCCGCGCGCTGATCGCCCCATTCGCGCGGGCCGAGGCGGCGATCCAGGGGGCGAGGGTCGGGGACGCGATACCGGCCGGCGTGGTCATCGTCGATGCGACCGGCGTCTGGTACGGCCTCGACCTGGTGCGCAACGACCCGTTCCTGGCGCAGGGCCCCAAGGTGGTGGCGCTGCAGGCGCTGACCGAGCCGGGGGTGCGCGCCCTGTGCGGCCAAGGCCGCGTGGCGCTCTTCGACCGCGCGGACGCCCGGCGGTATGGCGTCCTCACCTTCGACACACCGCCCGACGCCCGGACGCTGCGACTGCGCACCCTGCTGACCCAGCTAGGCTGCGTCCGCGCGGCCGGCTGACGAACGCCGTCAGGTGCTGTTGTTCGGGATGATCCGCGCCTGGGTCAGGCTGACCGAGAGGTTTTCGAACAGGGTCTGAAGGGCGCCGGTCGTCCCTGCGTTGTCGCAGGCTTCGCCACCACTGGCGTCGGAGTAGAACTTGGTCGGGTCCGGCATCGAATTCTCGCTGTTCGCGATGTACTGCATCGTTTGGCAGGAGGACAGATAAGCGCCTAACCCGCTAATACCCAAGCTAGTGCTGTCGGTCGTGCAAGTGCTGCAAGTCGATCCAGTGCAAGGGGGAGTGCTGGTCTTATTCAGGCCCGTCTCGTTCTCCGAACCGTAAGCGACCGCATAGACCCAAGTCCCCGCAGTCGCCGCCGCCCGGGCTGCCAGAACCGCTTGCTGACACTCATCGATGTTCTCGGTGGTTGAG
>DATJRL010000156.1:0-5371 GCA_035504785.1 Caulobacteraceae bacterium | reverse complement strand
TGATGCGATTGGTTCGGCGGCCCAAGACGCTTGTGCGACTGGATCTCCGGTTTGTACGGACCCTCCAGTCACCTGATCAGGTCGTTTACGACAGCCGATTAAAGCGTTGGCGCGTCTCGTCGGCCGCGTTCGGTCCGTCCTCGGTCGATGGATCGTTGTCGGGAGACCTCGAGGAACTGCTGGAAGCTGATGGGCTTCCGCCGGATGCGCTCTATCCCGCGGTCGCGAGGGCAGTTGGCGCCTCGACGTTCACCATCAGAGAGGCAAACGCGCTCGGGGTGACCGTCGGACACGAGCCGGTTTGGACCAATTGGTACCACGGCGGTGCACGATTTCCCGGTATGAACACGAGCGTGGTGAACAAAGCAAAGAAGAGGTTGCAGGGCGTCGCCCAGGATTTCATACCAATCGACAGCGACTCCGCGCTTCGATGGTACCGAGAGAAGAACAACGGACAACTGCCACCTGGCCATCCCCCGATTGCTACGACAGCGACGCAGCCCTCGCGCTAATTGGCAACCCAACGGTCATGAGATGCTCGCTCTGGTTCTAGCGGGCGCGCCTTCCTGCTTCGCGCGCACTCGGAAGCAAGGAGAACATTAGGGCGAGACAAGCCACCAGCCCCATAACCGTGACATCGTCGAGATTTAGAAGCAGGCTTACAGCCTCGCGCAGGGATCGAACGTCCTTAAACCGGGCCGCCACATCCAATGCGAGCCGGCGAAATTCAAGTAACGCACCGACCCAAAGAACAGTTAGCCCAACCGTGACTTCCAAGCGCCAACGTCGCACACCAAAGGCTCCTTTCTAGGCGACCTTCGCGTGGGATTGGGCTCTCAGCAGAGACATCGCCAAAGAACCCGAAGTCCCGCGAACGGTCGACTCGGTTCGCTTTCCGGCTGTCAGTGCTTGAGAACCGCAATCTACTCCTGCTTTGCGCCGTAACCAAGCAGGCCGAAGCTGCGAGGACTGAGGTATTCTTGAGAGCTGGCTAAACGCCGCCGCCCGCCAGCATCCGCTCCAGCGTTGCCAGTTCGTCGGCCTCTCGGGCCGGTTTGTCCCAGCGGATGCGGTTGATCCTCGGGAAGCGCATGGCGACGCCGCTGCGGTGGCGGGTGGAGCGTTGCAGGCCTTCGAAGGCCACTTCCAGCACCAGGCCGAAGTCGCGGTCGGCGCGGACGCTTCTCACTGGACCGAAGCGCTCGACCGTGTGGTCGCGCACGAACTTGTCGAGCTGTTTCAGCTCCTCGTCCGTGAAGCCGAAGTAGGCCTTGCCGACCGGGGTCAGGCTGCGCTGGCCGGCCTCGTCCTCGCGCCAGACCCCGAAGGTGTAGTCGGAGTAGAAGCTCGAGCGCTTGCCGTGGCCGCGCTGGGCGTACATCAGCACCGCGTCGATCAGGTGCGGATCGCGCTTCCACTTGAACCACGGGCCCTTGGGCCGGCCGGCCTCGTAGATCGAGTCCCACCGCTTCAGCATCAGCCCTTCCGCCCGCTGCGGATCGCCCTCGGGCGGTTCGGCGCGCAGCGCCGCGAGCTCGGTCCAGCTCGCGAACGGCTGCAGCGGCGAGAGATCGATACGCGTCGAGGCGAGGCGCTCCACGAACCGCTCCAGCCGCGCCCGCCGCTGGCGGAACGGCTGCTGGCGAAGGTCGTCCTCGCCGTCGAGCAGCAGGTCGTAGGCGCGGATGCCGGCGGGGAGGGCGGCCATCAGCTTCGGATCGAGGCTCTTGCGGCCCAGCCGCTGCTGCAGGTCGCCGAAGGGCGCGACGCGGCCCTCTTTGGCGTCAATGGGGCCCATCACCAGCAGCTCGCCGTCGATGACGCCCTCGAAGTTGAGGGCGGAGACGATGTCCGGGAAGGCGGCGGAGATGTCCTCGCCGGTGCGGCTCCACAGTCGCCGCTCGCCGCGCTCCGAGGCCGCCTGCACGCGGATGCCGTCCCATTTCCACTCGGCGGCGTAGTCGGAGGGATCGAGCCGGGCGAAGTCGACCGCTTCGTCGAGCGCCTGGGCCAGCATCACCGGCCGGAAGCGGCCTGGCGCGTCCGGCGACGGCTTGGCGCTGCGGCCCTCCAGCCAGGCGAACAGGTCCTCGTAAGGCGGCCGCAGCACATGCCAGACCTCCTCGATCTCGGCCACGTCGACGCCGCCCCCATGTACTTTGGCCAGATCCGCCGCCGCCTGCTTGGCGAGCCGCGCCGAGAGCCCGACCCTCAGGGCCCCGGTGAGCAGCTTGAGCAAGGCCCAGCGCCCGTCGGCGTCGAGGACGTCCAGCCAACCCTCGATCAGCCGCTGCGCCTCGGTGCGCGAGGCCAGGCTCAGCGCGTCGACCACCTCCGACAGCTCCGGCTCGCGGTTGGCGCCCGGCGCGGCGGGCCAGACCAGCGCCACGGTCTCGGCCAGGTCGCCGACGAAGTCGTACGACCAGCCGAACAGCACCGGGTCCATCCGGCTTTCCACCGCCTTGCGGATCGCCGCGGGCTTGGCGGCGTCGAACGATAGGGCCCCGGTGAGCGCCGCCAGCGCCCAACCGCGATCCGGGTCCGGCGTCTCCCGCAGGAAATCGCGCACCAGGACGAGTTTGGCGTTGCGGCCCTGGGTCAGGGACAGCCGGTCGAGCAGGCGGGCGAAGGCGCGCACGGCGCTATTCCTCCTCGTCCTCGTAGCCGACGATGTCGAGCGCCTTGGCGGAAAGGCCGTTGAGCTCGCACCAGCGGGCGAGCGCCTCCTCGCGGCCATGGGTGATCCAGACTTCGCCCGGCGCCAGCTCGGCGAGGGTGCCGGTGAGTTCGTCCCAGTCGGCGTGGTCGGAGATCACCAGCGGCAGCTCGACGCCGCGTTGCCGGGCCCTGGCGCGTACCCGCATCCAGCCCGAGGCGAAGGCGTCGACCGGGTCGGCGAAGCGGCGGCTCCAGCGGTCGGAGAGCGAGCCGGGCGGCGCGATGACGATCTCGCCGGCGAACTCGGCGCTCCTTGCATCGGTGGTCGCCGGCGGCAGCGGCCCGAGCTCGACGCCGAACGCCTCGTAAAGGGCGTTCAGCCGCTCGAAGGCGCCATGGACGTAGATCGGCCGTTCCCAGCCGGCCTCGCGAAGCAGCCGGATCATCCGCTGCGCCTTGCCGAGGGCGTAGGCGCCGACGAGGTGGGTGCGTTCGGGGAACTGCGCCACCGAGCGCAGCAGCTTGCGGATCTCCTCGGCGTCGTCCGGGTGGCGGAACACCGGCAGGCCGAAGGTGGCCTCGGTGACGAAGACGTCGCAGGGGGTGGGCTCGAAGGGGGGGCAGGTGGGATCGCGGCGGCGCTTGTAGTCGCCCGAGACCACCACGGTGAGTCCCCGCCATCGTACGACAACCTGCGCCGAACCGAGCACGTGGCCGGCCGGAACCAGGGTGATCGCCACGCCGTCGCGCTCGAGGGTCTCGCCGTAGGCCATCGGCCGCGCGACGCCGGCGAAGCCCTCGCCGTAGCGCACGGCCATGATCGCCAGCGTCTCCGGCGTCGCGGCGACCGCCTCGTGGCCGGCCCGGGCGTGATCGGCGTGGCCGTGGGTGATGACGGCGCGCGCCACCGGCCGCACCGGGTCGATGTAGAAGTCGCCGGGCGGGCAGTAGAGGCCGGCGGGTCTCGGACAGATCAGGGTCTCGGGGCGCAGGGTTTGGGGTCGGGTCACGGCTGAGACATATAGGCCCGCTTTCGTCACGTCGCGTCAGCACCCTATAAGCGGCGCGATGACCCGACCCGCCCCCGACGAGCCGATGAGCGACGCGATCCAGGGCGACCTCGCCCAGCGTGGCACCGCCCTGTCGCTGGCGCTGGGGTTCGAGACCCTCGCCGACCGTCCTTGCGCCATGCGCGCGCCGTTCCGCGCCGACCTGGTCGGCGATCCGGCGCAGGGCGGGCTCGCCGGGGGGGTGATTTTCGCGCTGCTCGACCAGACCTGCGGCATGGCGATCGGGCTGGCGCTGCGGGCTCGCGCCGAGGCCGAGGGCCGCGAACTCCGCCCTGGCGGCATGGCGACGCTGGACTTCCGGCTCGACCACATCCGGCCGCCGCGCCCGGGCCGGGCGGTGATCGGCCAGGCCGAGTGCCTGAACCTCGCCGGCGACGTCGCGGTGGTGCGGGGCTGGGCCTACGAGGACGATCCCGCCGACCCGATCGCCGCCGCCCAGGCCGCGTTCATGCTCACCAACGTTCCGCTGATGTCCGCATGAGCGAGGTCGCCGCCACCGCCCAGGCCCTGCTCGACGCCTGCCCCTACGCCCGGTTCCTGGGCGTGCGGCTGGAGCCCGGCGAGTCCGGCCCGATGGCGGTGCTGCCGTTCGCGGCGCGGCTGATCGGCAACCCGATCCTGCCGGCGCTGCATGGCGGCGTGGTGGCCTCGTTCCTGGAGCTGGCGGCGCTCGCCCGGCTGGACGCCGAGGGCAAGCGAGCGCGCACCATCGACATCACCGTCGACTACCTGCGCCCGGCTCGCCCGGTGACCACCTACGCCGACGCCCGCATCCTCAAGCTCGGCCGCAGAGCCGCCAACGTCGCCGTGGAAGCCTGGCAGGAAGACCGCGCCAACCCGGTGGCGGCGCTGCGCGGCCACTTCATGATCGTCGGCTGATCGCGCCTCACCCGCAAGCGTAGCGCCGCGGGGGAGGTGGCGCGCGGAGCGCGACGGAGGGGGCGTCAGCACGCGGTCACATACCCCCTCCACCATGCTTCGCATGGTCCCCCTCCCCGTTCCGCTTCGCTACTCGGGTGAGGAGTGCTTCGGCAGCGCGTCGGCGTTCTCGATGTCCAAGGGCGGCAAATTGTCGGCCGGTTCGAAGCCGAAGACGCGGCCGTAGAAGGCGAGTTCGGCCTCCTTGGCGCGGATCATGTGCTCGGCTCTGCGGAAGCCGTGGCCTTCGCCCGGGAATTCCAGGTAGGCGACCGGCACGCCGCGGGCCTTGAGGGCGTCGCGGATCATGTGGGCCTGGTTCGGCGGCACCACCGGGTCCTCCGCGCCCTGGAGGATGAGCAGCGGCGCCTTGAAGCCCTCCAGATGATTGATCGGCGAGCGGGCGTCGTAGATGGCCTTCGCCGCCGGCCAGGGGCCCACAAGCAAGTCGAGGTAGCGGCTCTCGAACTTGTGGGTCTCGCGGGCGAGGGCCTCGAGGTCGGAGACGCCGTAGAAGTCGCCGCCGGCGCCGAAGACGTCGCTCTGCGCCAGCGCCGCCAGGGTGGTGAAACCGCCGGCGCTGCCGCCGTGGATCGCCACCCGCTTGGGGTCCGCCCGCCCTGTCGAGGTCAGGAACCGCGCCGCGGCGATCACGTCCTCGACATCCACCACGCCCCATTTGTCGTTGAGAAGCCGGCGATAGGCGCGGCCGTAGCCGCTCGAGC
>DATJRL010000155.1:0-8640 GCA_035504785.1 Caulobacteraceae bacterium | reverse complement strand
CTCGCCCTTCTCGCCGGGCCCGCGTTCGCCGCGCCGCGCCTGGAACGCGTGGTGGTGGTGATGCGGCACGGCGTCAGGCCGCCCACCCAGAGCAACGCCGAACTCGCCAAATACGCCGATCGGCCCTGGCCGGCATGGTCGGTCGCGCCAGGCGCGCTGACCCCACACGGCGGCGAGACGGTGCGGCTGATGGGGGACACGCTGCGGGCGGTCTATCGCCAGGCG
Organism: Caulobacteraceae bacterium; assembly: GCA_035504785.1. GTDB lineage: Bacteria > Pseudomonadota > Alphaproteobacteria > Caulobacterales > Caulobacteraceae > Acaudatibacter. The sequence continues at coordinate 8,415 of DATJRL010000155.1, read as the reverse complement.
CGGCTGTTGCCCGCGGGCTGCGCCGGCGCCGGGGAGGTCGCGGTCTGGGCCGACGGCGCCGACGAACGGACCCAGAAGACCGGCGAGATCCTCGCCGAGGCGCTGCAGCCGGGTTGCGGGCTGAAGGCCGCCTGGAGCGACGAGACGCCTCGCGACCCGATCTTCGGCGGCTCGCAAGCGCCGGAGTGCAGGATCGACCCCGACAAGGCCAAGGCGAGCCTCGCCGCGGCGCTGGCCGGCCCGGCCGGCCGGATCGAGACCAAGGCGGCGGTCGCCCGGCTGCAGGCGATCCTCGCGCCCGACGCCTGCTCCGGAGGACCCGGCGCATGCCTGACAATTCCGCCCGCCAGCGCCGGCATGGCCAGCGTCTTCCCGCAAAGCGCCGGCCTCGCGGAGGACATCCTGCTCGAATACGCCGATGGCAAGCCGATGAGCGAGGTCGGCTGGGGCCGGGCGAGCGCCGCCGACATCGCCGCGATCATGCCGATCCACGAGCGCGCTTTCGCCGTCATCCGCGACGAACCGGACCTCGACGCGGCGCGCGGCGCGCAAATGGTCCGGGTGATCCTGGACGCGCTGGCCGGCGAGCCGGCGTCCGGCGGTCCGCGGTCCGGGCCCGACCTGAAGCTGCTGGGTCTCGCCGGCCACGACACCAACCTGATCCTGATGGCCGGCGTCTTCGGCCTCGAATGGACCCTGCCGGACGAGCCCGACGCCACGGCCCCGTCGACGGCGCTGGCCTTCGAGCTCTGGAAGGACGGCGGCAAGGACTACGTGCGGCCGGTGATCTACTACGAGACGCTCGAGCAGCTGCGATCGCTCAAGCCCGACCGCGCCCGCGCCCTGCCGCTGGCGTTCAAGGACTGCGCCTCGGGTCCGATGGGCAGCTGCCCGGTCGAGACGCTGCGCCGCCGCGCGGAGGCGCGGCTGCCGCCGGACTGCAAGTGACGTCGCACGCCCTGGCGGCGCGTTGCGGCAGAGCTTAGATAGGGCTCGCCGCGGGGCCGCGCGGCCGTTCTGCGGGAGACTGTCGTTGCGCCGTTTGCTTCATCGTCTGGGTTCGATCGTCGCCGTCGTCCTGACCACCGCGGCGCTGGCCAGCTGCGGGATCAACGACATCCCGACCAAGCAGGTGGCGGCGCAGGCCAAGTGGGCCGACGTCCAGGCCGACTATCAGCGCCGCGCCGATCTGGTGCCGCAGCTCGTGGCGACGGTGAGCGCCGAGTCCCAGCAGGAGCGCGCCGTGCTCATCGGGGTGACCGAAGCGCGCGCCAGGGCGACCGCCATCAACATCGACCCCTCCAAGCTGACCGATCCGGCCGCGTTCCAGCAGTTCCAGCAGGCGCAGGATCAGCTGTCGTCGTCGCTCGGCCGGTTGCTGGCGGTGAGCGAGAACTATCCGGACCTGAAGTCGAGTCAGGCCTTCATCACGCTGCAGTCTCAGCTGGAAGGCACCGAGAACCGCATCGCCATCGCCCGGCGCGACTACAACGACGCCGTTCGCGACTACAACACCACGCTGCGCGTGCTGCCGACCTCGATCTGGGCGGCGACCTTCTATCGAGACGCCAAACCGATGCAGATGTTCACCGCCGCCGAGGGCGCCCAGTCCGCGCCGACGCTGCAGTTCAACCTGAACGGCGCGCCGCCGGCCGGCGCGGCGCCGGGCTCGGCGCCCCCGCCACCGGCGACCAATGGGCCGTGAGCCGGCGAGGGCTCGCCGGATTATGAGGGTCGCCGGGCCATGATCGCCGCGCGCCATCCCCTCGTCGCAGCGGTGCTCGCATGCGCCGCGCTGCTGCTGGCGTTCGTCTCCGCACCGGCCGCGCTCGCCGACCCGACCTTCCCGGCGCTCACCGGCCGCGTCGTCGACGACGCTCACATCCTCTCGCCGCAGACCCAGAGCGACCTCACCGCCAAGCTCGCCGCGCTGGAGGCCAAGACCGGTCGCCAGCTGGTGGTGGTCACGTTGCCGAGCCTGCAGGGCTACGAGATCGAGGATTACGGCTACCAGCTCGGCCGCGCGTGGGGCATCGGCCAGAAGGGGCAGAACAACGGCGTCCTGTTCATCGTCGCGCCCAACGAGCACAAGGTGCGGATCGAGGTGGGCTACGGGCTGGAAGGCACGATCACCGACGCCCTCTCCAGCCAGATCCTGCAGACCGACGTGCTGCCGAAGTTCCGCTCCGGCGACATGGAAGGCGGCGTGGTGGCGGGCGCGGACGCGCTTATCGCCCAGCTCGGCGCCGATCCGGCGACCGCGCAGGCCAGCATCCAGCAAGCCGCCGCCGAGAGCCGGCCGCACGGCTCGCCGTTCGGGGCGATCTTCGGCCTGATCGTCTTCGTCATCGTGATCTCGTTGCTCTTCCGGGGCCACGGCGGGGGCGGCATGGGCTGGCTGCTGCCGATGATGATCCTCTCGTCCGGCTCGCGCGGCGGCGGCTGGGGTGGCGGCGACGGTGGCGGCGGGTTCGGCGGCTTCTCCGGCGGAGGCGGGTCGTTCGGCGGCGGCGGCGCCTCGGGGAGCTGGTGACGTGCTGAGCGCCAACGATCACGCCCGCATCGCGGCGGCCGTCGCCAAGGCCGAGGAGGGGACGCGCGGCGACATCTTCTGCGTCCTGGCCGGCGAGGTTTCCAGCTACCGCGAGACGCCCATCGCCTGGGGCGCGGCCGCGGCGCTGCTGCTGCCGCCGGCGGTCCTGGCGGTGGGGCTGCACCCGCTGCTGGCGGCGATCACCGGCGGCGGCTGGACCGCGGCGCAGGCGGGCGCATTCGACAAGGAGGTCGCCTTTGTCCTCACCGGCTACGCCGTGGCCCAGTGGCTGCTGTTCGGGATCGTGGCGCTGATCACCTCGATCGGACCCGTGCGCCGCGCGGTGACGCCGCGGTTTCTGAAGCGCCACCGGGTGAAGAAAGCCGCCTACCACCATTTCGCCGCGGCGCGCGCCCACGCGAGGGACAGCGAGACCGGCGTGCTGATCTTCGTGGCGCTGGTCGAGCGCCAGGTGCAGGTGCTGGCCGACGCGGCGATCCACGCCAAGGCCGGCGATGCGGTGTGGGCCGAGGCGGCGGCGGCGGTGCAAGCCGGCATGGGCGATCCGGACCCTACCGCCGGCATCGAACGCGCCATCGCCATCTGCGGCGAGGCGCTGAAGACGTACTTCCCGGCCGACGGCGCGCGCGCCGAAACCGACACGCCGCTCGACGATTGACCCAGTAGGAAGCCCGCGACCTCGGCGCGGCCGGCCTTACATATGGTGTTGATTTAATTCGGTTCAAGAATTGGCTTGACCGTCGCGACGGCGTATTCTTCCGCCCGCGCAGCAATCACATCGTCAGATCTGAAACCCCGTCTCCCATCGGAGGCGGGGCGCCGCGCGTCTTCGTCTCAACAGCCTTCAAGGACATCATGAATCAACGCGGACCTTCCATCTTCTCCCGTAACTCCAAGAGCCCGGTCTCCGAGACCCAGGCGCGGCGCAACCTGTTGCACGCCCTCGAGAGCGCGATTTCCATCGCGGTCTCGATGACGCTGCTCAGCCTGGTCGCGTTCTCGACCTTCTCGGGCGCCTGAGAGGCTCAACCGCGCCGGCCGGTCCGATCCCGGGCCGGCGCGACCCCCCTCGCTGACGTCTATTCCACCACCGGGTTCACCAGCGGCTCGCCGGCGAAGAAGCGGCGCAGGTTCTCGCGGGTGAGCGCCAGCATCTTCGGCGCCGCGGCGGTGGTGGCGCCGGCCGTGTGCGGCGAGAGCACCACGTTCGGCACGTCCGCCCAGCGCGCGGCGGGGGTCGGCTCGGTCTCGAACACGTCCAGCGCCGCCTGGCCCAGCCGCCCGTCCTTCAGCGCCGCGATCAGCGCCGTTTCATCGACCAGCTGGCCGCGGGCGACGTTGACCAGCAGACCATGAGGCCCCAGCGCTTCGATCACCGCGCGGCTTATCAGCACCCGATTGTCGTCGCTGGCCCGGGCGGCGACGATCAGGATGTCGCTGTCGCGGGCGAGGGCCAGCAGGCTCTCGGCGCGCGGCCAAGCCGCCTCCGGTTTCTCGTTCGGCCCCCACCAGGCGACCTTCAGCCCGAAGGCCTCGGCCCGGCGCGCCGTCGCCTCGCCGATCGCGCCCAGGCCGACGACGCCCAGCTTCATGCCGGCGAGGGAGCGGGTGATCCGCTTCTCGGTCGGCCGCCACCGCGACTCGCGGACGATGGCGTCGCCCTCGATCAATCCGCGCCAGGCCGCCAGCATCAGACCGATGGCCTGGTCGGCGACGTCGTCGTGATTGACGCCCGGCGAGTGGCTGACCTTCAGGCCGCGCTCCCGCGCCCAGGCCAGGTCGACGCCGTCGTAGCCCGAGGTGAAGCAGGCGATCAGGCCGAGTTCGGGCAGACTCTCCGCCAGCGCCTGGTCGATCGGGAACTCGCCCGCGACCAGCAGGGCCCCGATCGTGTGGCTCGCCTCCAGCGGCGGTCCCTGCCACAGCCGCCAGACCGTGAACTCGTTCTCCAGCATCGCCGCGAACGGCGCGAGATGCGGCTGCACGACCAGAATGGCGGGCTTGTCCGACATGACCAAACACCCAGCTCGAAGACCGTCGTCGCCCCAATAGACCGGCCGGTCCGCCGTTGACGAGTCCTTCGCCATGTCCATCTCGCAACGAATTCCTCCGTCGCGTGTTAGCCGCTCGGGCATGGGTCGGGGCCGAGGGAGACTGAAGACCCATGACGCTGAAACTGCTCATCGCCAGTGCAGCGATCGCCGCGCTCGCCGGCGGCGCCGCCACGGCGGCGACCCACAGGCATCACCACAGAGTGGCCTCCGGCGGCAAGTACGCCGAGCCGAGCCAACCGGTCGCCTATTCCAAACTCGACGCCTACCTGAAGGCCGGCCCGGCCCAGCGGGCCAGCGGCGACTGGGGCCTGGAGACGGCGACCGCCGCGACGGCCCCGACCGGCGCCGGCGCGAACGTCTCCGCCACCGCGCCGGAATCGACAGGCGCGTCGGGACAGTCGAGCGCGGCCGCAATGCCGGCCACACAGTCGCCGCCGGCAACGGAGGCGGCGCCAGCCACGCAGTCGACGCCGGGTGCGGACCAGTCGGGGACCACGCCGCCGAACGCCGGAAGCGGATCGGGAGCGCAACAGAACCCGATGTAGCCGAGGCGGCGACCGGGCCCGGCCGCCGCCCGCGCGGCGATGGCGGGGCTGTCGCAAGGGGTGAAACAGATATATCCGCTCTCCCCCGCGAAAGCGGGGCCTCAGGCTTTTTCCGAAGAGCCTGGCTTCTGAGATAAACATCCAGGCCCCCGCCTTCGCGGGGGAGAGCGGACGATGGACATGGCCGACACCCTTTCCGGCGCCCTGGTGCTGTTTTCCGGCGGTCAGGACTCCAGCGTGTGCCTGGCCTGGGCGCTGAAGCGGTACGCGCGCGTCGAGACCGTGGGGTTCGACTACGGCCAGCGGCACCGGGTGGAGCTGGAGCAGCGCCAGGTGGTGCGCGAGGCGATGGCGCATCGGTTCCCGCAATGGGCGGTGCGGCTGGGCGGCGACCGCATGCTGGACATCCGCGGCTTCGGCGCCATCGGCGAGACGGCGATGACCGCCGAGAAGGCCATCGAGATCACAGAGAAGGGCCTGCCCTCGACCTACGTGCCCGGCCGCAACCTCGTCTTCCTCACCTACGCCGCAGCGCTGGCCGACCGGCTGGCGCTGAAGGCGCTGGTGGGCGGCATGTGCGAGACCGACTTCTCCGGCTACCCGGACTGCCGCCGTCGCACCCTCGACTCCGTCGAGCAGACGCTGGAGCTCGGCATGGAGCGCGCCTTCCCGATCAAGACGCCGCTGATGCACCTCACCAAGGCCGAGACCTGGGCGCTGGCCAAGGGCCTGGGCGGCGAGGACCTGGTCGAGCTGATCCGCGCGGAGAGCCACACCTGCTACCTCGGCCGACGCGACGTCGCCCACGACTGGGGCCACGGTTGCGGCGCCTGCCCGGCCTGCGAGCTGCGGGCCAACGGCTGGCGCGACTGGGTCGCCCAGGGCCGACCGGCGCTGGCGCCGTGAGGGACTCGGCGCCATGACCTATTCGGTCAAGGAGATCTTCCTCACCCTGCAAGGCGAGGGCGGCCAGGCCGGCCGGGCGGCGGTGTTCTGCCGCTTCGCCGGCTGCAACCTCTGGACCGGACGCGAGCAGGACCGGACGAGCGCCGTCTGCCGGTTCTGCGATACCGACTTCGTGGGGACCGACGGTCCGGGCGGCGGCAAGTTTGCCGGCGCGGACGCCCTCGCCGGTGCGATCGCGGCCGCCTGGCGCGGCGCGCCCGACGACCGGCTGGTGGTGCTGACCGGCGGCGAGCCGCTGCTGCAGGTGGACGACGCGCTGGTGGCGGCGCTGCATGGCGCCGGCTTCGCCATCGCGCTGGAGACCAACGGCACGCTCATCGCGCCCGCAGGGATCGACTGGGTGTGCGTCAGCCCCAAGGCCGACGCGGCCCTGGCGCAGACCTCGGGGCAGGAACTGAAGCTGGTCTACCCCCAGGACGGCGTCGACCCGGCGCGCTTCGAGCAGCTGGCGTTCGAGCGCTTCTCCCTGCAGCCGATGGACGGGCCGGAACGCGACGCGGCGACGCGCGCCGCCATCGCCTATTGCCTCGAGCACCCCCGTTGGCGTTTAAGCCTGCAAACCCACAAATACCTGGGCATCCCCTAGCCGGGACCCCTCGAACCCCGCCCAACCATGACCGACCCCGTCTTCGAGATCACGAAGGCCGCCGCCTTCGACGCCGCCCATCGCCTGCCCGCCCACCCCCAGGGCGAGCCCTATTCGCGCCTGCACGGCCACTCGTTCCGCATCGAAGCCACGGTGCGCGGCCCGGCCGTCCCGCCGGTGGGCTGGGCCTGCGACCTCGGCGCGCTGGACGCGGCGCTGCGCGAGCTGGCGGCGGAGCTCGACCACGGCCTGCTCAACAACATTCCCGGCCTGGAGAGCCCGACCCTGGAGGCCCTCTGCGTCCACGTCGCCGCCCGCCTGCGGCCCCGCTTCCCCGGCCTTTGCCGCGTGACGGTCTCCCGCCCCAGCGTCGGCGAAAGCTGCGCGATGCCGGTGGACTGAGCGCGCGAAGACTTCGCACCGCCCACGACGCCGCCCCCCCGGGCCGGCCACCTGACCTTCGCCGTCGACGGACGGAATGCCGGTGACAGTGCACTCAATTATCGGCCCAGTGGCCTGTGAACTGCACCCCTTCGATGCGACAGATTAAATAGAGACAGTTGTTGCAGTGGCTGTGGGCGGCGGGATCGCCGTCCACAGGGTTGGGGATAAGTCTTCGTGGCTGTGTTCGAACTCCTCCGGTGAGAGATAGTCCAGCGCTGAGTGCAGGCGCTGGCGGTTGTAGACGCGCTCGATGAAGGCGCCGATCTCGGCTCTGGCGTGGTCGAGGTCGCGGTAGGCCGAGCCGTCGACTTCCTCGGTCTTCAGCGTCTTCATGAAGCTCTCGGCCATGGCGTTGTCATACGGGCAGGCGACGCGGCTCATGGAGGGCTGGACGCCGGCCGCCTGGAGCCGGGCGATGTAGTCGCCGCAGGCGTACTGCACGCCGCGATCGGAGTGATGGACCAGGCCGCCGCGGATCACCTGGCGGCGCGCCAGCGCCATCTCGAGCGCCGCCAGCGCCAGCTCGGCGCGGAGGTGATCGGCCATCGCCCAGCCGACCACCTTGCGGCTGAAGGCGTCCAGCACCACCGCCAGATAGACGAAGGCCTCGGCCAGGCGCACGTAGGTGAGGTCGGCGACCCGACGACCGGCAACCTCTATGCGTACGTCGACGGAAGTCCCACGAACTATTTTGACGTGGATGGCTTAGCGAAAGGAGGTCGAGGAATAACAGGTGGCTCATCCGGCCAAGGGACTGGTAACCCATACAAGCATTGCAAGCCCGACCCGTGCAAACCGGGGTGGATCAGATGTACGGACAAGAGGACCGGGAAGAAGGTATCCAAGCCTGCCCCCCCCCGATTTCCCATGGCACAAGTATCCCGGTGCGAATCCTCAAAAGAGCGATGCCCATTCAGACCCTACAGCAAATAATAGCAACCCGAGTGAGCATTACGGTCCCGGGAAGCCCGAGTCGGGGGTGGGACCAGTTCATGTGGTGGTTGAACGACCAGTTTGGAGGCGGAGCGCCCAGCCCGTATGGTGGCGTACCTGGGGGCAATCCTCCGGCCACAACAATTCCAGTCGAGGACCTTTCACCATGAGTGATCCCCGACACATGAACGTGCACGGACGCGACCTCGGTAGGTTCACATTCGCCTTATACGGTGAATTCGGCAGCGCTATTTGGAGATGGTTCGATGACATCCATACGAAAACCAAATCCTGAAGAAGCCTATGTGAGCGCACTTCGGCTTCTGGACGACG
>DATJRL010000154.1:0-8070 GCA_035504785.1 Caulobacteraceae bacterium | reverse complement strand
CCCACGCCCTATGTACGCTCTCGCATCATTGCAGGGATTCTAGATGGCCTCGGCCGCCGAGCAACTCGCCGCCAACCTCGACGTCGGCGCCTTTTCGAAGGCCACCGAGCTGCACAAGCGCCTGCTGTTCACGCTGGGCGCGATGATCGTCTATCGCCTGGGGACCTACATCCCCATTCCGGGCGTCGACCCGGCGGCCATCGCCCACATCATCAACAGCCAGCAGAACGGCCTGTTCGGCATGGCCAACCTGTTCTCGGGCGGAGCGGTGTCGCGGATGGCGATCTTCGCGCTCAACGTGATGCCCTACATCTCGGCGTCGATCATCGTGCAGCTGCTGCAGACGGTCTACCCGCCGTGGGAGAAGCTGAAGAAGGAAGGCGGCGAGGCCGGCCGCAAGCAGATCAACCAGTACACCCGCTACCTCACGGTGTTCCTGGCGATGTTCCAGGCCGGCGGCATCGCCATCGGCCTGCAGGCGAGCCAGGGCGCGGTGCTCAATCCCGGGCCGATGTTCGTGCTCACCACCATCGTGATCCTCACCGGCGGCACCATGTTCCTGATGTGGCTCGGCGAGCAGATCACCAGTCGCGGCGTCGGCAACGGCGTCTCGCTGATCATCATGGCCGGCATCGTCGCCAGGCTGCCGACGGCGCTGTTCACGGTCTTCTCCCAGACCCGAACCGGGCAGATGAACGGGGGCCTGCTGGTGTTCTATCTGGCGCTGGCCGCGGGCGTGATCCTGTTCGTGGTGTTCATGGAGCGCTCGCAGCGGCGGCTCCTGGTGCAGTATCCCAAGCGCCAGCAGGGCAACCGCATGTTCGGCGGCGAGACCAGCTTCCTGCCGCTGAAGATCAACGTCTCGGGCGTCATCCCCCCGATCTTCGCCTCGTCGTTGCTGGCGCTGCCGCTGACGCTGACGACCTTCCTCAACGCCTCCAAGCTGCCGCCATATCTGCAGTGGCTGCCCAGCATCGCGGCCCAGATGCAGCACGGCCAGCCCGTCTACATGGCGACCTACGGGCTGATGATCGTGTTCTTCACCTTCTTCTACACCTCGGTGGTGTTCAATCCCGAGGAGACGGCGGAGAATCTGCGCAAGTACGGCGGCTTCCTGCCCGGCATCCGACCGGGCAAGCGCACGGCCGAGTATATCGACTACGTGCTGACCCGCCTGACGGTGATCGGCGCCGCCTATATCGCCGCCGTCTGCCTGTTGCCCGAGGCGATCATGGCCTCCAACCAGACCAGCAGCTACTACTTCGGCGGCACTTCGATCCTGATCGTGGTCTCGGTGACCATGGATACGGTGGCGCAGATCCAGTCGCACCTGCTGGCCCACCAGTACGAGGGGCTGATCCGGAAATCCAAGCTTCGGGGCGGCAAGAAGTAGCGCGACCGCCCCTTTGCTTCCCGAACGGGAGGGGCGCCAGACGGAGGCGCTCGAGGCTAAGCTTGGGGTCGATTCCAACCGCGAGCCGCCAGCGCCCGCGGATAAAGAAAGTGCATGAGGGAGGCTTGATGAACCTGATCCTGTTCGGCCCGCCGGCGGCCGGCAAGGGCACGCAGGCGAAACGGCTGGTCGAGACGCGCGGCATGGTCCAGCTCTCCACCGGCGACATGCTGCGCGCCGCGATCGCGTCCGGCTCGGCGCTCGGCAAGCGCGTTTCCGGCATCATGGAGCGCGGCGAGCTGGTCTCCGACGAGATCGTCATCGAGCTGATCGAGGACCGCCTGCCCGAGGCCGAGGCCGCGGGCGGCGCCATCTTCGACGGCTTCCCGCGCACCATCGCCCAGGCCCAGGCCCTCGACGCCATGCTGGACCGCCGCCGTCGGCCGGTGGACCTGGTGATCCGCCTGAAGGTCGACGACGAGGCGCTGCTCAAGCGCGTGGCCGGCCGCTTCGCCGAGTCCGGCCGTCCCGACGACAACCCCGAGAGCTTCAAGGTCCGCCTGGCCGCCTACAACGAACAGACCGCGCCGCTGCTGCCCTACTACCAGACCCACAACAAGCTGGTGCAGGTCGACGGCATGGGCTCGATCGAGGAAGTGGCCGCCGCCATCGACGAAGCGATCGACGGCCCGCGGGTCTGAACAGTCTGGTCCTTCTCCCCTTAGCGGGGCTGTTGCGCAATTCGATGAGATCGCTCTGAAAGCTCCCTTCCCCCTTGCGGGGAAGGGTTGGGGATGGGGGTGTCGGCTCGGTCGTTGTTGATTCGGCTTGGGAAGCTCCGAGTCCTGACGGCAGGCCGTCGTGCTCGCACCCCCGCCCCCGACCCCTCCCCGCAGGGGGGGAGGGGAGTTTTGCAACAACCCCCTTGCGGGAGAAGGTGGCGGGCGGAGCCCGTCGGATGAGGGGGGTGGATGGGTCCCCGCGGATGAGCTTGGTCCAGGCAAACCACTGCCGCCGGCGAGACCCCTCATCCGTCGCCGTTGGCGACACCTTCTCCCGCAAGGGGAGAAGGGGAGGGTCGAAGGGATGATCGTCCAAATGCGACCCCTTCGCCATTGACGGGAGGGGCCTTCGCCCTATATGGGGACCATTCCGCGAAAGGGCGCGATCGACGCGCCGGCGCCGCGTTGCTTCGAGCGCGTGTGCCGGGCGTTATTCGCGCTTCTTGTCGTGACCAGGAGATAAGCGCGCGTGGCCCGTATCGCAGGCGTCAACATTCCCACCAACAAGCGCGTCGTGGTCGCGCTGCAGTACATTCACGGCATCGGACGGACCAAGGCTCGCGAGATCGTGACCAAGGTCGGAATCGACGACGCCCGGCGCGTCAACCAGCTCACCGACCAGGAGGTGCTGCAGATCCGCGAGACCATCGACCGCGACTATCAGGTCGAGGGCGACCTGCGCCGCGAGACCGCGGTCAACATCAAGCGCCTGATGGACCTGGCCTGCTACCGGGGCCTGCGTCACCGCAGGGGCCTGCCGGTCCGCGGCCAGCGCACCCACACCAACGCCCGCACCCGCAAGGGCCCGGCCAAGCCGATCGCCGGCAAGAAGAAGTAAGAGAAAGGCGACCTCGTGGCTAAGGAACCGGCCCGCGTCAAGAAACGCGAGCGCAAGAACATCACCTCCGGCGTGGCGCACGTGAACGCCTCGTTCAACAACACCACCGTCACCATCACCGACGCCCAAGGCAACACCATCTCCTGGTCGAGCGCGGGCATGATGGGCTTCAAGGGCTCGCGCAAGTCGACGCCGTACGCCGCCCAGATGGCGGCCGAGGACGCCGGCAAGAAGGCGACCGAGCACGGGGTGCGCACCCTGGAGGTCAACGTGTCCGGTCCCGGCTCCGGCCGCGAGAGCGCCCTGCGCGCCCTGCAGGCCGCGGGCATGACCATCACCACCATTCGCGACGTCACCCCCATTCCGCACAACGGCTGCCGGCCGCCTAAGCGCCGGCGCGTCTAGAGTACCGCCCAACTCCTACCAATCGCCGGCGCGGCGCCCGTTCGCGGCCGGCAGCCCCGCGTCCGAGGGATATCCGCCTTGATCGAAAGAAACTGGAACGAGCTGATTCGGCCCGAGAAGCCGCTAATCGAGACCGGCGCCGACGGACTGCGCAAGGCGCGCATCGTCGCCGAGCCGCTCGAGCGCGGCTTCGGGGTCACGCTCGGCAATTCGTTGCGTCGCGTCCTCCTGTCGTCGCTGCAAGGGGCGGCGGTGACCGCGATCCAGATCGACGGCGTCGTGCACGAGTTCTCCCCGCTCGAGGGCGTGCGCGAGGACGTCGTCGACATCGTGCTCAACATCAAGCAACTGGCGCTGCGCATGCACGCCGACGGCCCACGCCGCATGGCCCTGCGCGCCACCGGCCCCGGCCCGGTCACCGCCAGCCAGATCGATGCGCCGAGCGACATCGAGATCCTCAACGGCGACCACCTGCTGCTGACGCTCGACGAGGGCGCCTCGGTGCGCATCGAGTTCACCGTGCAGACCGGCAAGGGCTACGTGCCAGCCGAGCGCAACCGCCCGGAAGACGCCCCCATCGGCCTCATCTCGGTGGACGCGGTCTATTCGCCGGTGCGCCGGGTCGCCTATCGCGTCGAGCCGACCCGCCAGGGCCAGAGCCTCGACTACGACAAGCTGGTCATGGAAGTGGAGACCAATGGCGCGGTGACGCCGGTGGACGCCGTGGCCTACGCCGCGCGCATCCTCCAGGACCAGCTGCAGGTGTTCATCACCTTCGAAGAGCCGAAGAAGAAGCTGGAAGGCGAGGCCAAGCCCGAGCTGCCGTTCAACCCGGCTCTGCTGAAGAAGGTGGACGAGCTGGAGCTGTCGGTCCGCTCGGCCAACTGCCTGAAGAACGACAACATCGTCTACATCGGCGACCTGATCCAGAAGACCGAAGCGGAGATGCTGCGCACCCCCAACTTCGGCCGCAAGTCCTTGAACGAGATCAAGGAAGTGCTGGCGAACATGAACCTGCATCTGGGCATGGACGTGCCGAACTGGCCGCCGGACAACATCGAGGAACTGGCCAAGAAGTTCGAAGACCAGATCTGAGTCTATCCGCTCATCCCCGCGAAAGCGGGGACCCAGGCTTTGTTCTTGCAAAGCAGGGCGGTAATGAAATCAACTAGGTCCCCGCTTCCGCGGGGATGAGCGGAGTTTAGAGTCATGCGCCACGGTTACGCGCACCGCAAACTGGGCCGGACATCGGCGCACCGCACCGCCATGTTCGCCAACATGGCCGCCTCGCTGATCAAGCACGAGCAGATCGTCACCACCCTGCCGAAGGCCAAGGAGTTGCGGCCGTTCGTCGAGAAGCTGGTGACGCTGGCCAAGAAGGGCGACCTGCACGCCCGTCGGATCGCCATCTCGCGCGTCCGCGACGTCGGCCAGGTGGGCAAGCTCTTCGCCACCCTCGGCCCGCGCTACAAGGCCCGCAACGGCGGCTACACCCGCGTGCTCAAGGCCGGCTTCCGCTACGGCGACAACGCCCCCATGGCGGTGATCGAGTTCGTCGACCGCGACCCGGCCGCCAAGGGGCTCGACTCCGGCCCCGCGCACGGCGGCGGCGAGGACTGACCGCAACCGCCACCGCTTCTCCCGCAAAGGGCCTGTTGTGAAATTGCCGGATTGCGCCCCTCCCTTCCCCCGTGCGGGGAAGGGTTGGGGATGGGGGTGTCAGCTCGGTCGTTGTTGATCCTGCTCGGGATTCTCCGAGCTTGGACCGCAGGCGGTGCGCTCGCACCCCCACCCCCGACCCCTCCCCGCAAGGGGGAGGGGAGGAACGCAACAGGCACGTGAGGTGAGCACCTTCACAGGTCATCGCGTCCGGCTTGCGAGGCGCGGTTGGCGAACTGGGCCGCGATCATCAGGCCCTTCATCGGCCGCAGCAGGCCGAGACAGAGAGCCGCGGCGATCGGCAGCCACACGAATTCGACCCAGATCGGCGGCCGCACGAAGAGCTCGGTGAACATCACCCCGAACGCGGCGACGAAGCCGGCGATGAAGATCACGAAGACGGCGGGACCGTCGCCGGAGTCGGCCTTCGCCAGGTCGAACCCGCAGACCGGGCAGCGCGGCGAGACGCTCAGAAACCCGGTGAACAGCGGCCCCTTGCCGCAGTGCGGGCAGCGGCCGGCCAGGCCCGCGAGGTAGGGCGCGGCGCCGGTGCGTTCCGTCAATGACCCCAGCCGGCGCCGAAGGTGAAGTAAAGGAAGGTGAACAGGAACAGCCAGACCACGTCCACGAAGTGCCAGTACCAGGCGGCCGCCTCGAAGCCGAAGTGCTGCTTGGGCGTGAAGCCGCCATTCAGCAGACGGATCAGACAAACCGTCAGGAAGATGGTGCCGATGATGACGTGGAAACCATGGAAGCCGGTGGCCATGAAGAACGCCGAACCGTAGAGGCCGGAGTTGACCGCGTCCGGCCCGTAAAACAGCTTGTCGGCCAGGATGTGGTGGTACTCGAAGACTTGGATCGAGGTGAACAGCATCCCGAGCAGGATGGTGAGCAGCAGGCCGAGCTTGGCGCTGGCGCGGTCGTTCTGCTGCAGCGCGTGGTGCGCCCAGGTGACCGTGGTGCCCGACAGCAGCAGCGTCAGAGTGTTGACCAGCGGCAGCTCGAACGGGGGCACGGTCTCCACGCCCATCGGCGGCCAGGTCTTCCAGGCGTTCGCCACGTCGGCGATCGGCGAGAGCGCGCGCTGGTTGTGGAACAGCGCCATCTCGAAGAAGATCCAGAACCAGGCGACGAAGAACATCACCTCGGAGGCGATGAACAGGATCATCCCGTAGCGCAGGCCGATCGAGACGACCGGCGTGTGGTCGCCCTCGTTGGCCTCCTTCACCACGTCGCTCCACCAGCAGTACATGGTGGCCAGAACCAACAGGACGCCGACGATCAGCAGCCACAGGGTGTGCTTGGGGAAGCCGAACAGCCCCTTCATCCACATCACGCCGCCCATGGTCAGGGCGAGCGCCGCGATCGAACCGACCAGCGGCCACGGGCTCGGATTGACCAGGTGATAGTCGTGTTTGACGTCGGCGTGGGCCATGCGCGCTTCGGATCCTCGTTGCTCAGCCGGCGGCGCCGCTCGCGCGGTCGCCCCCCCGTCCAATGGTGACGGGGCCGGTGCTATAGCCTTGCGGCGAGTTCGCCAAGGGGCCGCGCGCCTTTGGCGCGGGGTAGAAGGTGTAGGAGAGCGTGATCTGCCCGATCCCGCGGGTGTCGTCGTCGGTCCCGAAGCGCGGGTCGACGTAATAGACGACCGGGAAGCGCACCGTCTGATGTGGCTGGACCGTCTGGTTGGAGAAGCAGAAGCACTGCAGCTTCGAGAAGTAGGGTCCGACGCTCTCCGGACTGACATTGTAGACCGCTCGTCCGGTGAGGGGCGTGTCGGCGTTGTTGGTCACCTCGAAGAACGCCAGCTTGGAATCGCCCAGCCGGACCAACTGGACGCCCTGGTCGGCGACAAACCTCCAGTCGAGGCCGCGGACATTGGTGTCGAAGCCGACATTGACCGTGCGGTCGGAGACGGTGGCGGACGCGTGCTCGGCGCGCCGGACCGTGCCGTTGAAGCCGGTGGCCTGGCAAAACACCTTGTACAGCGGCACGGCCGCGAAGGCGGCGCCGACCATGCCGCAGAACACCACGCCGC
Source organism: Caulobacteraceae bacterium (assembly GCA_035504785.1). Lineage (GTDB taxonomy): Bacteria > Pseudomonadota > Alphaproteobacteria > Caulobacterales > Caulobacteraceae > Acaudatibacter. The sequence continues at coordinate 955 of DATJRL010000154.1, read as the reverse complement.
AGATCAGCGCGATCTGGGCGTTGCGGCGCCTCAGCGGATCAGAAGCGGTGGGGCGCGGCGACATTGCCTGCGAGATGGGTGATAGTGACGACGAAGACGATGCCCACGAAGGCCAGGAGGCCGAGCGCGATGGCGAGGTTGCGGCCATTGCGCGCCCGGCGCGCCGCGTCGGACTCGGTCTTGGGATCGCTCATCGCAGGAGCGCCAGAGCGCGGACGCCGGCGACGTGCTCGCCCAGCAGGGCCGCGAACAGCACGAAGAGGTAGAGGATCGAAAAGCCGAAGAGCCGCTTGGCGTCGGCCCGGTCCTTCCGCGCCAGCAGTCGGATGGCGAGAGCGATGAACGCCGCGCCGCCCAGCGCCGCGCCGCCGAGGTAGACCGGGCCGCCGAGACCGGTGCAGGCCGGCGCCAGGGCCAGCGGAACCAGGATCAGGCTGTAGATCAGGATCTGCCAGCGGGTGGCGTGCTCGCCATGGGTCACCGGCAGCATCGGCACCCCGGCGCGCCGGTAGTCTTCCTGGGTGGTCAGCGACAGCGCCCAGAAGTGCGGCGGCGTCCAGAAGAAGATGATCGCCACCAGCAGCCAGGCGTTCAGCGGCGCGGTTCCGCTGGCGGCGGCCCATCCCACCGCCGGCGGCAAGGCCCCGGCGAGCCCGCCGATGACGATATTCTGTGCGGTCGCCCGCTTCAGCCACATCGTGTAGACGACAGCGTAGAAGAAGATGGTGAAGGCGAGCAGGCCCGCGGCCAGCAGGTTCACCGCCAGGCCCATCAGCATCACCGAGCACAGCGACAGGGTGATCCCGAGCGCCAGGGCGTCGGCGCCCTGGACCCGGCCGGTCGGAATCGGCCGGGCGGCGGTCCGGCGCATCAGCCGGTCGATGTCGGCGTCGAACCACATGTTGAGGGCGCCCGACGCCCCGGCGCCGACCGCGATGCAGAGGATGGCGACGGT
>DATJRL010000153.1:0-4042 GCA_035504785.1 Caulobacteraceae bacterium | reverse complement strand
ACGGTCCCGGACGAAGCCGAGGGACGGGGAGAGCCTGACTCCGCGCGTCATACGGGTTTGCGCTCTCGAATTGCGCGAGCGATCGCCTACGTATTCAAAAAATGAGCCGGACCGTCGCCTACTGTTCGTTGATTATATTCGCCGGCGTGGTATGCGCAGTCTCGGCGACGCATCCAGTTATACTTAGCGACCAAAACATATTCCTCAAAGAACTTGTGTCTCATGAGATCATAGAGATACTGGCGGTTATAGTCTCTATAACGCTTTCGTCCACTTCTATATTACATCTAGAGCTAAACAAGATCGAGGAGAGATATCAGAAGAGGGGGTTCGACAAGACGCGTGCTGGCATAAGGCAGGCAGCTTACTGGCTGATAGCGCTGTTTAGTATATCGATTGTAACTGCCGTGGCGAAGGCGAGTTTGAATCTGAATCAATTCGGTCAATCGCTAGCTAACGGTATCATTCTCCTCATATTGCTCTGGAACGTACTTATATTGGTTAGCATTACTCAAGCCGTGTTTGCGGTAAAGCCGCATATCGATGAGGAGACGTAGACGTCCACTCAACTCCCCGCTGGCTCACAACAGGCCGCGGCGCTCCAGCGCCGGCCAAAGCACCGCCGGGTCCTCGAAGCGGTGCGTGTCGAACCCGCACGCCGCGGCCGCCGCGACGTTCACCGCGGAATCGTCGACGAACAGCAGCGCTTCGGGCGCGAGTCCCGCGCGCTCGGCCGAGAGGGCGAAGATGCGCCGATCGGGCTTGCTGAGCCCCACGTCGGCGGAGACCACGATGTCGGACATCATCCCGAAGGCCGGGCTCATGGCGAAGGTCCCGTCGCGCTTGGAGGTGGGCATGTTGGTCAGTCCCGTGACCACCACGCCGCGCGCATGCAGCGCCTCGATGGCGGCCACAGTCTCCGGGATCGGGCCCGAGAACATCTCCCACCACCGCTCGTCCCAGGCGACGATCGCGGCCTCATACTCGGGATAGCGGGCGATCAGCGGCGCGCGGTTCTCGGCGAACGACACGCCGTCGTCGTGCCGCATGTGCCAGTCCATGGTGCGGACGGTCGAGAGGGAACCATTCGCACTCGGCGGGGTCTGCAAAAATCTTCGAATAGAGGGTGCGCGGGTTCCAGCGAACGATGACGTTGCCGACGTCGAAGACAACCCCGCGGAGCGGCGCCGAGCGACCAGTCAGCCTTGCTTGGCCTTGTAGCGCGGGTCGGTCTTGTTGATGACGTAGATACGGCCCTTGCGGCGCACCAGCTTGCAGTCGCGGTGACGCGTCTTCAGCGACTTCAGGGAGCTGCGGACTTTCATCTTGGCGCGTCTTCGAAAAAGGGGCTCACAAAGGAGCGGCGCATATAGGGAAAGGCCCCGGCGAAGTCAATCACGCCCGCTCGGCGTTGGACACCTCTCCCGGGATCGAGCGGGCGGCCTAGCCGAACACCGCCGTCTCGAGGCGGCCGTCGGGGTGGAGGGCGGCGCGCTTCATGCCAGGGGTGTTGTAGGGCATGGCGATCGCGCCGTCCGCGCCCAGCGCGATCAGGCCGCCGCCGCCGCCCAGCGAGCCCACGTCGGCGATCGCCGCCGCCGCCGCGCCCGCCAGGTCCTGGCCCGTGAGCCGCAGGCGGAAGCCGACCTGGGCCGCCGCGGCGGCGCGGATGAAGTACTCGCCCGCGCCGGTGCAGGAGATCGCCGCCCGCTCGTCGGCCCAGCACCCCGCGCCGATGATCGGGCTGTCGCCGACCCGTCCGAGCATCTTGCCGAACACGCCGGCGGTCGACGTCGCCGCCGCGAGGTCGCCGCCGGCGTCCAACGCCGCGCAGCCGACGGTGCCGGTGGCCATCCTGGGCCGGCCGGCGCGCTCCACCGGCGTGAACCACTCCGGCCCGATCCGCTCGAACCCGGCCTCGCCGGCGAACGCCGCCGCGCCGTCCCCCGCCAGCAGCACGTGGTCGGTGCGCTCCATCACCGCCCGGGCGATGCGGATCGGCGCGGCGAAGCCCTCCAAGGCCGCCACCGCCCCGGCGCGGCGGCCGCGCCCGTCCATCAGGCTGGCGTCGAGTTCGAAGCGCCCGGCGGCGTTGGCCGAGGCGCCGCGACCGGCGACATAGAGGCCCGAGGCCTCCATCGCCGCCACCACTTCGACCACGACGTGCAGCGCCGACGCGCCGCCTTCCAGCAGGTCGCGGCCCATCTCCACCAGGCCGGTCATGTGGGCGAGTTCGGCCGTGTAGTCGCGCTCGGGCAGCGCGCCCGCGCCGCCGTGCAACACCAGAGCCACGCGATTTGCCGCCACCCGTCTCTCCTCGCCCTTTCGTGAGCCGCCGCCTTCCGATAGCGTCGCGCGCCTGAAAAGAAAGACTTGGGTGGAGTGAAACGATGAAGGCGCTGCTTTCTAAGGCGGTCGGCGGGCCGGAGACCCTGGTGCTGGAGGACGTTCCCAGCCCGAAGCCCAAGGCCGGGCAGGCCGTGGTCAGCGTCAGGGCCGTGGGCGTGAACTTCCCCGACGTGCTGATCATCGAGGACAAGTACCAGTTCAAGCCGCCGCGCCCGTTCGCGCCGGGCGCCGAGTTCTCGGGCGTGATCAAGGAGGTGGGCGAGGGCGTCGCCAGCGTGAAGCCGGGCGACCGGGTGCTGGCCAATATCACCTGCGGCGGCATGGTGCAGGAAGTGGCCGTGGACACCGCGCGGCTGATCAAGATCCCCGACGCGATGCCGTTCGACGAGGCGGCGGCGTTCATCATGACGTACGGCACCAGCTACTACGCCCTGAAGGACCGCGGCTTCCTGAAGCCGGGCCAGAGCCTGCTGGTGCTGGGCGCCGCGGGCGGTGTCGGGCTCGCGGCCGTGGAGCTCGGCAAAGCGATGGGGGCGCACGTGATCGCCGCGGCTTCGTCGGAGGAGAAGGTGGCGCTGGCCAGGGCGCGCGGCGCCGAGAGCGGCGTCGTCTATCCGCTGGGTCCGTTCGACCGCGACGGCCAGAAGGCGCTGGCCGAGCTGTTCAAGGTCGCCGTGGGGCCGAACGGGGTCGACCTCGTCTACGACGGCGTCGGCGGCGATTACGCCGAGGCGGCGGTGCGCAGCATGGCCTGGGAAGGCCGATTCCTCGTCGTCGGCTTCCCGGCCGGCATTCCGCGCATCCCGCTGAACCTCACGTTGCTGAAGAGCTGCGACATCTGCGGGGTGTTCTGGGGCGCGGCGGTGGCGCGCGACCCGGCGGCCCACGCCCGGAACGTCAAGGAACTGTTCGAGCTCTACGGCCAGGGCAAGATCCAGCCGCACGTCTCCGAGCACTTCCCTCTGGACCGCGCCGCCGAAGCGATCACCCACCTGGCCACGCGCAAGGCGCTCGGCAAGGTCGTGGTGATGGTGGACTAGACATCCGCCCCCGCGCGGGGGCGAGAAACAGACCGGGGAACTAAAATGGCGGGACGGCTGGAGGGCAAGGTCGCCCTGATCACCGGAGCTTGCTCGGGCATCGGCCTGGGGACGGTCGAGGTCTTCATGGCCGAAGGGGCGAAGCTCGTCGCCGCCGACGTGCAGGACGAGAAAGGCGCCGCGCTGGAGCAGCGCTTTCCCGGCCGCCTCGCCTACGCTCATTGCGACGTGACCCAGGAAGCCGACATCGCGGCGGCCTGCGCCAAGGCGGCTTCCGAGTTCGGCGGCCTCGACGTGCTCTTCAACAACGCCGGGATCGCCGGCATGCCCGGCGGCGTCGCGGAGATCAACGCCGAGGGCTGGGACGCCATCTTCGCCCTGCTCGTGCGCGGCCCGGCGCTCGGCATGCGCCACGCCCTGCCGCTTATGCTGGCGCGCGGCAAGGGCTCGATCATCAACACCGCCTCGATCGCCGGGCTGCAAGCCGGTTGGGGACCTATCGCCTACTCCACCGCCAAGGCAGCGGTGATCCACATGAGCCGCTGCGCCGCGGCGGAGCTGTCGCCGCAGGGCATCCGGGTCAACGCCATCTGCCCGGGCCTCATCGCCACCTCGATTTTCGGCACGGCCATCGGCATGAACCGGGCCGGCGC
>DATJRL010000152.1:0-7861 GCA_035504785.1 Caulobacteraceae bacterium | reverse complement strand
GCCAAGCTCTACTACCTGCGCGACCGCCGCGGCAAATCCGCCCGCATCGCCGAGCGCGCCGCCGGCGCCCGCGACGAAACGCCGGAAGAGGCGACCGAGGAATAGGAACCCTTCTCCCCTTGCGGGAGAAGGAGCTAAACGCCCCGTACATACTCCGTGAGCCCGTCGACCAGCCAGTCGAACATCAGGCGCATGCGGCGGCTCGATTTGAGGTCTTCGTGCATGGCGACCCAGACCTCCATCTCGTAGCGGAACGCGTCCTCCAGCACCGGGACCAGGTCCGGGTCTCGGGCGGCGATCGGGGCCTGGCAGGCGCCGACGCCGAAGCCGGCGCGCAGGGCGGCGAGCTGGGCCAGGTCGTGGTCGGAGCGGAAGGCGAAGAGGTCGCGCGTGAATGGCAGCTGGCTTTCGGCGAGCGCGCGGGCGATCTGCGGGTCGCGGTCGAAGCCGATGGCGTACTGGCGCGCCGCCTCGAAACTGGCGGGCGGGTCGTGCTGGTCCAGCCAGCGGCGATGGGCGTAGAGCCGCAAGGGCACGAAGCCGATCCGCTTGGCCAGCAGCGCTCCCTGCGTCGGGCGGGCCATGCGCACGGCGATGTCCGCCTCGCGCCGCAGCAGGTCTTCCTGGCGGTTGGAGAGGTTGAGCTCGATGGTCACCTCGGGATGCGCCTCATGGAAGCCGACGAGCATCGGCGGCAGCACTTCGACGCCGACGACGTCGCTGGCGGTGACCCGCACCACGCCGCGCACCGCATCCGCCTCGCCCGACGCCGTCCGCGCCAGCGCCTCGGCCGCGGCGGACATCGCCTCGGCGTGTGGGCGGAGCGACAGAGCGATCTCGGTGGGCGCCAGCCCGGAGACGGAGCGGGTGAAGAGCGGCGCGCCGAGGCTCGCCTCCAGCTGCTCGATGTGGCGACCGACCGTCGGCTGGCTCAGATCGAGCGCGCGGGCGGCGCCCGACAGGCTGCCTTCGCCGAGCACGGCCAGGAAGGTGCGATAGAGATCCCAGTCTGCCATACGAAATTCTATATCAACCCCACAAATTATCCTAATTTTGTATACTGCGGACACGACGCATAAGGCGGTCACCTCAGCCAAGGAGCGACCGCCATGACCTCAGCTTCCCAAACCACCCCGCGCACCGCGCTGATCATCGGCGCCACCGGCAGCTTCGGCCTGCACGCCCTGGAGGCGCTGGCCAAGCGCGGCTGGCGCATTCGGGCCCTGGCCCGCGATCCGGCCAAGGGGGCCGATCGGGTCGGACCGCGCACGCCGGTCGAGTGGGTCCTGGGCGACGCCATGGACACGAACAGTGTCGTCTCGGCCGCCGATGGCGTTCAACTGATCGTCCACGCCGTCAACCCGCCGGCCTACCGCAACTGGAAGGGCACGGTGCTGCCGATGATCGAGAGCAGCATCGCCGCGGCGAGGGCGTCCGGCGCCCGCATCGTCGTTCCCGCCAGCGTCTACAACTACGCGCCCGACAGCGGCTCGGAGATCGGCGAGAACGCGCCCCAGGCGCCGGTCACCCGCAAGGGCAAGATCCGGGTGGAGATGGAGCGGCGGCTACGGGCGGCGTCGCAAGAGGGCGTGAAGGTGCTGATCCTGCGCGCCGGCGACTTCTTCGGCCCGGCGGCGCCCAACAGCGCGCTCGCCTGGCTGACCCTGCGCGGCAAGGATCGCGTCACCGGCGTGTTTCGGGCGGGACCCGCCGACGTGGGCCACGCCTTCGTCTACATGCCCGACCTCGGCGAAACCCTGGCGCGCCTCGTCGACGCCGAGGACCGGCTGGGCGCGTTCGAGGCGTTCCACGTGCGCGGCCATTGGTTGGCGCGCAGTGGTGAATTGGGGGAAGCGATCCGACGCGTCACCGGACGGCCCGGTCTGCCGATCATCGGCTTCCCCTGGATCGTGGTCCATGCCGCGGCGCCCTTCGTGGAAACGTTCCGCGAGCTGCTGGAGATGCGCTACCTCTGGCGGCGGCCGATCGGCCTGGCCAACGCCAAGCTGGTCGCCTTCCTCGGCGAGGAGCCCCACACCCCGCTCGATGCGGCGTTGCGGGCGACGCTGAGCGACATGGGTTGCCTGCCGGACGAGGCGGGCCACGCGAGCGATCAGCCCTCGACGATCTGCTCCAACTCGGCGATTGCGCCCACGATGTGATAGAGACTGCTGGCCGGCGCGGGTTCCTCGCGGAACGCGCCGGCCTCGTCCATCCAGTCCCGCCACAGGCCTGGCGTCGGCGTGTCGAGAAAGGCTTCCAGCGCCGTGCTTGCCTGGATCGCGGCCTCCCACAGCGTCGCCTCGTCCGTCAGCGACGCAGCGTGGGCGACAGCCCGCAGACGCTCGGTCTGCGCCCAGAGCCGCGCGCCGCGGTCGATCGGAGCCAGCTCGCCGTCGAGGGCGAAGACGACGACGCCGCGCGCGCGGTCGACTCCGGTCCGCTCGGCGGTCTCGATAAGCTTCATCGCCGCGGTTCGGGCGGCTCCGTCGCCTCCGCGCCAGCGCAGCAGCAGATAGGCCCACTCGTAGAGGTGACCCGGCCAGACGACCCGCATCGCGGGCGGCCGCCAGTCCGCGCCGTACGCCTCGTAGAGCACCCCCTCGTCCGGCGCGATCAGGCGATCGAGCGCCAGGCGGGCTTGGCTCGAGGTCAGCTCGCGCCAGCGCGGATCGGCGGCGACCTCGCTCCACGCTTCGAAGCTCTCGAACAGGTGCATGTTGGGGTTCGCGAACAGCGGCGAGAGTATGCCCGGCGCCTCGGCGAACCCGCCCATGGGATGGGCGAAAGCCTCGAGGCGTTCGCGCAGATCGTCGGCTTCGCTCTCGTAGCGAGCGTCGGCGAAGACGGCGCGACCGGTGTCCAGCGCCAGCAGCACGAACGCCTGATCGTAGAGCAGGCCCATGCCGTCGAGCGGCGCCGGCGGGCCCGGCGTCGAGGCGCGATAGAGGCCGTCGGCCCGCCGCATCGAAGCGAGCCCGGCGAGACCGTGCTGGCAGGCGTAGTCCGCGCCCGACATCCACCCGCGCGTCTCGGCGAGGCCGAAGACATAGGCCTGACGCGCCTGCACCCGCACGCGCTTGGCGAAGCCGGCGGCGGGCAAGCCGTCGAGCGTTAGCCGGTCGACGAACCCGCCTTGCGCGTGGTCCGCGCCCCTGGCCCACCAGAGCGGCAACGCGTCCTGGGTCAGCCACTGCCGCAGCCGCCCGAAGGCGTCGCGAACAGCGGCCGGCGCCGTCACGAGGCGGATCCGGCGATCGCGGCGAGATAGGCGCCGTAGGGTCCCGCGCTGCTGGCGAGCGCGGCGAGTTGGGCGGCGTCGATCCAACCGTTCTGGAAGGCGATTTCTTCCACGCAGCCGACCCGCAGCCCCTGGCGTTCCTCGATCGTGCGCACGAACTCGCCCGCCTGGATCAAGGCGTCGTGGGTGCCGGTGTCGAGCCAGGCGAAGCCGCGGCCGAGCATCTGCACCGACAGCTCGCCGGCGTCGCTGTAGCAACGGATCAAGTCCAGGATCTCCAGCTCGCCGCGCGGCGACGGCTCGAGCGTCCTGGCGAAGCCGCTGGCGCGACCGTCGAAGAAGTAAAGGCCGGTGACGGCGACGTTGGAACGCGGCCGCCGGGGCTTTTCCTCCAGGCTCAGCACCCTGCCCGACGCGTCGAACTCGACGACGCCGTAGCGCGTCGCATCGGCGACCGGGTAGCCGAACACGGTGGCGCCCTCGGCCTGTTGGGCGGCGGCCTGCAGGTTGGAGGAGAAGCCGGCGCCATAGAAGATGTTGTCTCCGAGCACGAGCGCGCTCGGCTGGCCGCCGACGAAGTCCTCGCCGAGCAGATAGGCCTGGGCCAGGCCGTCCGGGCTGGGCTGGGCGATGTAGTCGAGCGACAGACCCAACCGGGCCCCGTCGCCGAGCAGGCGCTTGAAGGCGGGCTGATCCTCGGGCGTCGTGATCAGGGCGATCTCGCGGATCCCGGCCAGCATCAAGACCGACAGCGGGTAGTAGATCATCGGCTTGTTGTAGACCGGCAGCAGCTGCTTGGAGGTCGCCAGGGTCAGCGGATGCAGGCGCGTGCCGGCGCCGCCGGCGAGGATAAGTCCGCGCCTCATGGACGTGGCTCCAACAGTCGCGTCAGACCAAGCGTCGTGTCTTGCTTCATCCCCCGTCCCCGTGTCGCTATGGTCGCAGTTTCGCGCCCGACAGGACAGACAAATCCGCAATGACTAAAGCCGAGCCGATCCTCGCCGTCGAGGGCTTGACCGTCAGGTTCGCGACGCATGACGGCGCGGTGGACGCCGTAAAGGGCGTTTCCCTCGCGGTCCAGTCAGGCGAGTGCCTGGGCGTGGTGGGCGAGAGCGGATCGGGCAAGAGCCAGACCTTCATGGCGGTCATGGGACTGCTCGCCCGCAATGGCGAGGCGCACGGCTCGGCGAAGTTCAAGGGGCAGGAACTGCTCGGGCTGAAGCCTGGCGCGCTCAACAAGATTCGCGGGTCGAAGATGACCATGATCTTCCAGGACCCGCTGACCGCCCTGACGCCGCACGTGAAGATCGGCGAGCAGATCGCCGAGCCCTTGCGACTGCACATCGGCATGAGCCACGCCGCGGCCTTGCGGCACGCCAAGGCCTGGCTCGACAAGGTGCGCATTCCGGACGCCGGCCGCCGCCTCGGCCAATACCCGCACGAGCTGTCCGGGGGCATGCGCCAGCGGGTGATGATCGCCGCGGCGATGGCCTGCCGCCCGGATCTGCTGATCGCCGACGAGCCCACCACGGCTCTCGACGTCACCGTGCAGGCCGAGATCCTCGACCTGATGGCCGACCTCAAGCGCGAGACCGGCGCGGCGATGGTGCTGATCACCCACGACATGGGCGTCATCGCCCGGCTCGCCGACCGGGTCTCCGTGATGAAGGACGGCGGCTATGTCGAGGAGGGCGAGGCCCAGGCGCTGTTCGCCAACCCACGGACGCCCTACGCGCGCAGCCTGCTGGAGGCGATCCCGCGCATGGATCGCGCCGACCGCGGCGGCCGTCCCGTGCCGGCGCCGGTGCCCGCCGGCGCGCCGGTGGTGGTGCAGGGGCGCGATGTGAAGGTGTGGTTCCCCGTGCGCGACGGCCTTTTCGGCCCGACGCGGCAGTTGCGCGCGGTCGACGGGGTCGACTTCGACATCCGTCGCGGCGAGACGCTGGGCGTCGTGGGCGAAAGCGGCTGCGGCAAGTCCACGCTCTCCCGCGCCGTGCTCAGCCTGCTGCCGGCCACCGCCGGCGCGGTCACCGTGCTCGGCCGCGACGTCACCCACGCCGACCAGGCGGAGATGCGCGAGGCGCGCAAAGACCTGCAGATCGTCTTCCAGGATCCGCTGGCCAGCCTCGACCCGCGCACCACGATCGGCGACTCCATCGCCGAGCCGCTGAGCGTCTTCGAGCCGCGGCTCTCCCGGGCCGAACGTCAGTCCAGAGCCGCCACGATGATGGAACGAGCCGGCCTCTCGCCCGAGTTGGTGAACCGCTATCCGCATGAGCTCTCCGGCGGTCAGAACCAGCGCGTCGGCATCGCCCGCGCGATGATCCTCGGCCCCCGCCTGGTCATCTGCGACGAGGCGGTCAGCGCCCTCGACGTCTCGATCCGAGCTCAGATCATCGACCTGCTCATCACCTTGCAGAAGGACATGGGCCTGGCGATGATGTTCATCAGCCATGACCTGGCGGTGGTGCGCGAGATCAGCCATCGCATCCTGGTGCTCTACCTGGGGCGGGTGATGGAGTTCGCCAGCCGCGACCAGATCTACGAGGCGCCGCAGCACCCCTACACCAAGGCGCTGCTGTCGGCCGCCCCGATTCCCGATCCGGCGCGGGAGCGGGCGCGCGAGCGGGTGCGGCTGAATGGCGAGCCGCCGAGCCCCCTCGACCCGCGCGCGCCGTTGCGCTTCCTGTCATCGAAGCTGGGCGCCGAGCCGCCTTATGTGCCGAAGCTTCTCGAGGTGGCGCCGGGTCACCTGGTGAGCGAGTTCGATCCGGCGTAGGCGAAGGGCGCTACAGAAAGAAATCCGCGGGCGCAACGCCCGCCGAATGTTCGCCGGCCATCGGAGCGCCGGCGGTCTGTGGCATCGACGTGGCGACCGCGCGGGCGATGTGGTCGGCGATCCCCTGGATCGTGATCGGCTTGGCGAGGAAGCAGGTGGCGCCCGCGCGGCAGGCCGCCTCGACCCGGGTCCGAGTGCTGTGGGCCGAGATCATGACAATCGGAGTCGCCGCCAACTTCGGCGAGTCGAGCGCCCGCACCTGGCGAACGAACCCCAAGCCGTCTTCCCCGTTCAGCGCGACGTCCGCCAGCACGATGTCCGCTCGTTTGGATATGACCAGCTGCAGCGCGGCGTCCGTGGTGGCGCACTCATAGACCCGGCCGCACCCCAGTCCGCGCAGGACTTCCCCAAGCAAGCGGCGCATGTTGGGAATGTCGTCGAGCACCACGACGGAGACCCGCCGCAGGTCCAAAGAATAGTCGCCCAAGCGCGGCGCCCCTCTTCCGCAATCTGCGCTATTTCGCCGCAGCTGGTAAACGAATCCTGAAGCCGCAATTGGGCATTGAACGGGTCAATAACCACACTCAACTTTGGAATAACTACGCCAGCGCGACGCAACGAAGAGGTGTCCGAAGCCAGGAACGGGTTCAGTCCAGCGTCCGCTGGTAGCGGGCGATGGCCAGGGCTGTGACGACGCAGACGATGACGCCAAGCGCGACGAGGCTCGGCCAGGCGTCGCCCAGGACCTGACCCTTCAGCAACGCGCCGCGGACGATGCGCAGGAAGTGCGTCACCGGCAGGGCGGTGCCGAGCGCCTGCGCCCAACCCGGCATGCCGCGGAACGGGAACACGAAGCCCGACAGCAGGATCGACGGAAGGACATAGAACACCGCCATCTGCATCGCCTGCAGCTGGTTCTGGGCGAGGGTCGAGATCAGGAACCCGAGGGCAAGGCTGCCCACGATGAAGAGCAGGATCCCCACGCCGAGGCCGAACCAGCCGCCGTCCATGGGAACCTGGAAGAGCAGCCGCGCGAGAACGAGTACGATCGCGGTCTGGATCAGCCCGACGATGACGTATGGCGCGAGCTTGCCCACCATCACCTCGAGCGGCTGGACGGGCGTGGAGAGCAGGAACTCCATGGTGCCGCGCTCCCGCTCGCGGGTGACGGCGAGCGCGGTCATCATCACCAGGGTCATCGACAGGATCACGCCGAGCAGGCCGGGCACGATGTTGTAAGCGGTGATGCTGTCCGGGTTGTAGCGGTTGTGCACGACCACGCTGAACGGCTGGCTCACTTGGCCGCGAGGCCCGGGCAGCCCGACCAGGTCGTGCGCCAACGCCTGGGCGGGCAGGGCGTCGAGGGCCGCGACGGCGCCGCCGGTGGCCGCCGGATCGCTGGCGTCAGCCTCCACCAGGATCTGCGCGCCGTCGCCGCGGATCACCCGCCGTGTGAAGTCGCCGGGGATCGTGACGGCGAACTGCACCGTCCCGCGCCGCAGCAGGGTGTCGAGCTCGGCCGGCGTGCGCGCTACGACGGTGAGGTCGAAGAAGCTGGAGTTGCGCAGGGCCGAGAGCACGGACCTGGCGAACACCGTGTCCTCCTGCACCAGCACCGCCGTCGGCAGGTGGCGCGGCAGGTCGTTGATCGCATAGCCGAACAGCATCAACTGGATGACCGGCAGCAGCAGGATCATGGCGTAGGTGAGCCGGTCGCGGCGGAGCTGCGTGAACTCCTTGCTCAGCACGGCGAGCACGCGGGCGAGGGAGAAGAACGTCATGCGACCTCGGTCCCGGACGCCCGCATCAGGTGGATGAAGACGTCTTCGAGCGTCGGAGGC
>DATJRL010000151.1:0-16052 GCA_035504785.1 Caulobacteraceae bacterium | reverse complement strand
CGACAGTCCCGCCGAGCGCCCGCTCCGCCGCGCCTCGCGCGCCACCTCCCCGTATTGCGGGCGAGGAGCGGCTAGATTGGTCGGAACTTTGCGGTGAAGTGGCGCATCGCGGCGGGCTGCCAGGTGATCTCGTAGCCCGGCAGCTCCGCGGCGCGGGCGACGATGTCGGCGAAGACCTCGATCAGGTAGTCGGCGTGGCTCTGGGTGTAGACGCGCCTGGGCAGCGCCAGGCGGACCAGGTCCATCGGCGCGGCGACTTCGGTCCCGTCCGGGCGCTGGCCGAACATCACGGTGCCGATTTCGCAGGAGCGCACGCCGCCCTCGACGTAGAGCGCCACCGCCAGGGCCTGACCGGGGTAGCGCAGCGGCGGGATGTGCGGCAGCAGGCGGCGGGCGTCGACGAACACCGCGTGTCCGCCGGTGGGCTTGACGATCGGCACGCCCAGCGCGGTCAGCCGCTCGCCGATGTAGGCGCTGGTGCGCAGCCGGTAGCGCAGGTAGTCCTCGTCGACGATCTCCTTCCGGCCCTGAGCGATGGCGTCGAGGTCGCGCCCCGCCAGGCCCCCGTAGGTCGGGAACCCTTCGGTCAGGATCAGCCGCGAGCGGGCGGCCTGGGCCATCTCGTCGTCGTTGAGCGCCAGCCAGCCGCCGATGTTGGCGAAGGCGTCCTTCTTGGCCGACATGGTCATGCCGTCGGCGAGCGCGAACATGTCGCGCACGATCTCCTTCACCCCGCGCCCGCCCTGACCCGGCTCGCGCAGCTTGATGAAGTAGGCGTTCTCGGCGAACCGGCAGCCGTCGATAATGAAGGGCTTACGGTGGCGCCGCGCGATCCCGGCCACGGCGCGGATGTTGGCGAGGCTGACCGGCTGGCCGCCGCCGGCGTTGTTGGTCACCGTCAGCATGACGCAGGGCGCGGAGGCGCCGCGCTCGGCGAGGAACGCCTCCAGGCGCGCCAGGTCCATGTCGCCCTTGAACGGGTGCAGGCTCTCCGGATCGAGACCCTCGGCGATGACGAGGTCGACGGCTTCGGCGCCCGTCGCCTCGATGTTGCCGCGCGTGGTGTCGAAGTGGGTGTTGGACGGGATGGTTTTTCCGGGTCCGCCCAGCAGCGAGAAGAGGATCGCCTCCGCCGCGCGGCCCTGGTGGGTCGGGATGACGTGCTTGAACGGCATCAAGTCCTTCACCGCCGCTTCGAAGCGGAAGAACGAGGGGCTGCCGGCGTAGCTCTCGTCGCCCAGCATCAGCGCCGCCTGCTGGGCCGCGCTCATCGCCGCGACGCCGCTGTCGGTCAGCAGGTCGATCAGCACGTCGTCCGACTTCAGGGCGAAGAGGTTATAGTCCGCCGCCTGGATCAGGCCGGCGCGCTCCTCTGCCGTGGTCATGCGGATTGGCTCGACCGCCTTGATCCGGAAGGGCTCTATGATGGTGCGATGGGTCATGGCGTCCCTTCTAGCCCAGCCGGTCGCGGTGGGGCGGCGCGCGCCTGCAACAGTCGCCGCTGGAAATGGCGCGCCGGCCAAGCCGTGCTTGAGGCGCCCGGCGCCGGCCGCTATGCCAGTTCGACATGCCAGGGCAAGACGCAACATTGGCCGACTCAGAGACGTTCGAGCTCTACGACCTCAGGGTCGAGGTCGTCGGGCCGAGTGATCGGACAATCTATTGCGGCGCCAACCTCGGCGACTATTTCGAGTTGAGGGGCGAGATGCTGTTCCTACCGCCTGGGCAGGGATTTTCGATCTACTCCCTGGCGGCATTGCTGCCGCTGCTGGCGGCCAAACAGCGGCCGAGCGATCCCAACGACTGGATGACCAGCGACGTCGAGGTCGCCTGCCCCGATCCCAACTGTCCGACCCGCTTCCGGATCACCCGCCAGGGCCGGCGCCGGTTCCGCCGCTCGGACGTCACCGCGACGCCGCGGCCGGAGCGCGGGGCCCAATGAGCGTCCCCCGCGCCACGCTGGCGCCCGACTACGAGATCTCGCGGCTGATCAAGGGCGGCTGGCACCTGGCCGGCGGTCATGGCGACATCGACCGCCACCAGGCCATCGCCGACATGGCCGCCTTCGTCGAGGCCGGGATCACCACCTTCGATTGCGCCGACATCTACACCGGCGTCGAGGCGCTGATCGGGGACTTCCGGCGCGCCCACCCCTCGCTGGCGCGCCGGACCCAGGTCCACACCAAGTTCGTGCCCGACCTCGCGGACCTCGCCCAGGTCGACCGCGCCTACGTCGAGCGCACCGTCGACCGCTCGCTGGCTCGCCTCGGCGTCGAGCGGATCGACCTGGTGCAGTTCCATTGGTGGGATTTCGCCACGCCCGGCTACGTCGAGGCCGCGCTGGAACTCGAGCGCCAGAGGCGGGCGGGCAAGATCCGCAACGTCGCCGTCACCAACTTCGATACGCCGCACCTCGCCGAACTCATCGAGGCCGGCGCGCCGATCTTCGCCCACCAGCTGCAATATTCCCTGCTCGACACCCGGCCCGACAGCGGCATGGCCGCCTATTGCGCCGAGAAAGGAGTCCACCTGCTCTGCTACGGCACGGTCGCGGGCGGCTTTTTCTCCGAGCGCTGGCTGGACCGTCCGGCGCCGCGGGGCGACCTCGGCAACCGTTCGCTGGTGAAGTACCGGCTGATCGTCGAGGAGTTCGGCGGCTGGGCGCTGTTCCAGCAGCTGCTGGGCGCGCTGAGCGACATCGCGGCCAAGCACGGCGCCGACATCGCCACCATCGCCACCCGCGCCGTGCTCGATCGGCCCGGCGTCGCGGCGGCCATCGTCGGTGCGACCAATCGGACACACTTGGCCGCGCATGTTGGGATCGGCGAGGTGAAGCTTGACGACGCCGACCGCGCCGCCATCGAATCCGTCTGCAAACTGAAGAAGGGACCCGGCGGCGACGTCTACGCGCTGGAGCGCGACCGCAAAGGTCCCCACGGCCGCATCATGAAGTACGAACTCAACAACGCTTAGATTCTCGTTCGCATACACATCGTCGCGTCCTGGCCAACCATAGAACAACGCCAGGACCACATCGGGGGACTACACGATGACCAATCCGATCCGCACGACCGCGCCTGTCGGCGCCGCGCTCGCGCTGGCGTTGATGGGCTCGACCGCGATCTCGTCGCACGCCTGGGCCGACACGGCCGCCGCCGCCGCGCCGGCCGCCTCGTCGGTGAGCGAGGTGGTGGTGACGGCGGAGAAGCGCGAGTCGACCGTGCAGAAGACCGCCGCCAGCGTCAGCGTGATGACCGGCCAGCAGCTGCAGGCGGCCGGCGTCACCTCGGTCTCGGAACTCGTCGGCCTGCTGCCCGGCATCTCGATCAAGACCTCCGGCCCCGGCCAGACGGAGTTCGAGATGCGCGGCCTCACCTCCACCGGCGGCGAGTCGCCCACCGTCGGCTTCTACCTCGACGACACCCCGCTCACCCCGCCGGCGATGGCGCAGAACGGCAAGGTGGTGATCGATCCCGACCTCTACGACCTGGCGCGGATCGAGGTGCTGCGCGGCCCGCAAGGCACGCTCTACGGCGCGGGCTCCATGGGCGGCACCATCCGCCTGGTCACCAATGCGCCCGATCCCAGCCACTTCGCCGACAGCTTCGAGCTGATCGGCTCGGGCACGGAAGGCGGCGGCTTCAATCGCACCGAGAGCGGCATGGTCAACGTCCCGCTGGTCCAGGACAGCCTCGCGCTGCGGGTCAGCGCCACCGACGAACACAACGACGGCTGGATCGACCGCATCGTGCTCAATCCCTTCCCGCTCGAGACCAACGACTCGACCACCCGAGGCGACGTTCTCGCCGCGCCGGTGGAAGCCAAGTTCAACGACGTGAACTGGGAGCAGCTCGACAACGTGCGGGTCCAGTTGCTCGGGCAGGTGAACGACAAGCTGACGATCACGCCCAGCTTCTTCACCCAGACCATCACTCAGGGCGGACCGAACACGATCGACGTTCCGCCGGGCACGGAGGCGCACTACCAGCCCTACAACGTGCCCGAGCCGTTCTCCGACACCTTCACGCTGGAGTCGCTATCGGCGCAGTACGACCTCGGCCTCGCCAAACTCAGCTCCGCGACCTCCTACTGGGACCGCCGTCAGTTCCAGACCCAGGACATCTCGGAGGCGATGCAGGACTACATCGGCAGCTACTTCGGACCCGCGGCCGATTGGCCCTACTCCGCCTTCGGCGCCGGTTCGATCTCGGAAGACGACCAGAGCCATCAGTTCGCCGAGGAAGTCCGCCTCGCCTCGCAGGGCGCCGGCCCGCTGCAGTGGCTGGTGGGCGGCTTCTACTCGAACTTCTCCGCCACCTCGCACGTCTACTCGTACTACCCGGTGGGCGGCGGCTTCGACGACCTTTTCGGCACCACCAATCTCGCCGACAACCATCGCTACATCCAGCTCGACCAGACCGCGGCGTTCGGGGAGGCGACCTACGCCTTCACCGACCAGCTGAAGGCGACCGCGGGCCTGCGCTGGTTCTCCTACGACAGCCACGCCGTCACCCAGGTGAGCGGCGTCTCGGCCAACGGCACCAGCGCGCCGCTGACCAGCAACGCGGCGAACACCGGCGTCACGCCCAAGTTCGACTTCACCTACCAGCCGACCGGCGATTTCAACCTCTACTTCACCGCGGCGGAGGGCTTCCGCCCAGGCGGTCCCAACTCGCCCATCCCCTCGCCGCCCTGCCCCACCGCGCCCACCGAGTTCGGGCCCGACAGCGTGTGGAGCTACGAGCTCGGCGAAAAGGCGCGCATGCTCGACCAGCGCCTGGTCGTGAACGGCGACGTCTACTTCGAGGATTGGTCGGGCGTGCAGCAGGAGATCGCGCCGGCCTGCGGCTTCAAGTACACCACCAACGCCGGCACGGCGCATGTCACCGGCGCCGAGATCGAGGTGTTCTTCAGGATCACCGACGAGATCACCCTGTCGCAGAACGCCGGCTACACCCACGCCGTCATCGCCAGCGCGACGCCGGGCTCCGGCCTGGTGGTCGGCCAGCGCCTGCAGGACGTGCCGGACTGGACCGCGAACACCACCCTGGAGTTCGACCATCCGATCAACGCCCGCTACACGCTGTTCGCGCGGGTCAACAACGCCTACGTCGGCTCGATGCAGGACGTGACCTTCGGGCTCAATACCTTGCCGGGCTACGACCTCGTCGACTTGCGCGGCGGCGTCATGTCCGGACCCTGGAAGGCGACCCTGTTCGTCAGCAACGCCACCAACAAGATCGCCTATCTGGCCGACACCGGCGCACTCTCGGCCAACGTCCCCATCTTCAACCGCGTCGCCGTCAGCCAGCCCCGCACCTACGGGCTCGACCTGACCTACAAGTACTAGACCGCATGGCGGCGGCGATCGCGTCCGAGGCTGCGTCCGCCGAAGCCGGCTACCCGTCCCGCGCCTATGCCTGGACCGTCGTGGCGATCCTGATCGCGACGGCGGTCGTCTCCTACACCGACCGTCAGGTGCTCTCGCTGATCGTCGATCCGATCCGCCGCGACCTGGCGATCAGCGACACCCAGTTCAGCTACCTTATCGGCTTGGCCTTCGCGGGGGTCTACGGCGCCGCGGGCCTGCCGCTGGGCTGGCTCGCCGACCGCGCCTCGCGCCGCAACCTGATCCTGGCGGGGCTCGTCGTCTGGAGCCTGGCCACCATCGCCTGCGGCCTGGCCCATGACTTCGGCCAGATCTTCGCCGCGCGGATCTTCGTCGGCCTCGGCGAGGCGGTGCTATCGCCGGCCGCCATCTCCCTGATCAGCGACTACTTCCCGGCCCGGCGACGGGGCGTCGCGGTCGGCTTCTTCCTCTCCGGCATCGCGATGGGCCAGGGCGCGGCGATCCTCATCGGCGGCGCCGTGCTGGAAGGGGTGGAAGCCGGCATGCTGGCCGGCACGCCGGTGGCGCACCTGGCGCCATGGCGCCTGCTGCTGCTGCTGATCGGGCTGCCGGGTCTCGTCTGGGGCCTGGCGATCCTGGCGATCCGCGAGCCTGCGCGCCGCACAGATGCGCCAACCGCCGACGCCGCGCCGGCCCGAGTCGGCCGCGCGGTCTGGGCGCTCGCGGCGCCGATCCTGCTCATGGTGGCCGCCGCCTCGCTGGTCGACAACGCCATGGGCGCCTGGGCGCCCTCGCTGCTGATCCGCGGCTTCGCCAAGGATCCGGGCCAGGTCGGCGTCGAGCTTGGCGTCCTGCTCACGTTCGGCTTCGGCGGCGGCGTCATCGCGGGCGGCTTCCTGGCCGACCGAGCCGGCGCCGCGGGCGGCCTCCCGGCCAAGCTGCGCACCGCCCTGGTCGTCGGCCTGCTGATCGCGCCGGTCGCGTTCGCGCTCGATCTGCCGAGCTTCCCGGCGGTGCTGATCAGCATCCCGATCTATTTCGCGCTGTCGGGCGCGGTGACGGCGATCGGCTTCTCCTCGGTGCTCGACCTTGTGCCGAACAACGCCCGGGGCCTGGCGATGTCGATCAGCTTCTTCCTCAACGTCGCCATCGGCGCGGGCGTCGGCCCGACCGCGGTCACCCTGGCCGCCAGCGACATCTTCGGCCCGCGCGCCGGGCTCGGCCCGCCGCTCGCGTCCACCGTCCTCGCCGGCTACGCCCTGGCCGTGCTGGCGGCGCTGGCGAGCCTGTTGACACTGCGCACCCAGCGCCACATCCGAGCCGCCGCATGATCGACCCTCGCCTCGCCGCCGACGTGAACGCCGTCGCCCGGTTGACCGGGACCTTCACGCTGCGCTCGGGGCGGATCGCGTCCGAGTACTTCGACAAGTACCGCTTCGAGTCCGACCCGGCCCTGCTGGCTCGGGTTGCGCGCGAGATGCTGACGCTGCTGCCGGCAAACGTGGAAGTGCTCGCCGGACTCGAGCTTGGCGGCGTGCCGATCGCGACGGCGATGTCGCTGGCGAGCGGCCTGCCGGCGATGTTCGTGCGCAAGCAGGCCAAGACCTACGGCACGCGCCAGGCCATCGAGGGCGGCGACATCGCCGGCCGGCGCGTGGCGCTGATCGAGGATGTGATCACCACCGGCGGCGCGGTGGCCGACGCCGCGCGGCTGGTGCGGGACGCCGGCGGCGACATCGTCGCGGTGGTGTGCGCGATCTGGCGCGGCGACGGGCCGCCCGCCATCGCCGAGTATCCCGATCTGAAGGTGACGGCGGCGATGAGCAGCCGGGATCTGGCGCAATCGCCGACCGAGTGAGACCTTGGCGGGTTCTCAGGGCGCGCGGCGCGGCCGGCGGGTCGCGATCAGGCGGTGACGACGGACGAGGTCGCGGACATGATCGGCGCCGGCTATCAGCACCACGCCGGAAACCCAGATCAGCGCCACTGCGGCGAATAGATCGGTGGCCATATCGGAAAGCAAGAACAAGCTTCACCCAATGAGGCTGCGCCCTTCGGCAGCGGGCGGGGGGATAATCCAACCCCCGCTAAAAGGTCAAAGCGCGCTTGCGGCGCCGCGCGTAAGCTCCGCGTAAGGCCGCGCATTCCACCTCCACCCCCGGAGGAGGCATGACCTGCGTGACGCCGCGCCCTAGACTGAGAGCGGAACCGGGAGTGTTCAGGCTCCATGACCGACGTCGCCACCCTCGTGTCTGGCCGCGGCCTCGTGGAGTCGCCGCGCTGGCATGCGGGCCGGCTCTGGTTCGCTGACTGGACGGCCGGCGAGGTTCTGGCGCTGAGCGATGACGGGACGATCGAGGTCGCGGCCAGGGCCGCGGCGCCGCCGCTGTCGTTCGACTTCGACGCCGAGGGGCGGATGCTGATCGTCGCCTCGGCGGCGGGGCTGCTGTTGCGGAAGGCAGCGAACGGGAGCATCGACCCGTTCGCCGAGCTGGGCGGGGTCGGCTGGAACGAGATCGTCGTCGACGGCCGCGGCAACACCTACGTCAATGGACCGCAGCTGCTGCTGGTCACGCCGGACGGCAAGGTGTCGGCGCAGGCCGAGGACTTCGCCTTTCCGAACGGCATGGCGGTGACGCCGGACAACGGCGCCCTGATCTGCGCCGAGTCCCACGCCCGGCGGCTCACCGCTTTCGACATCGCCGCCGACGGCCGCCTGTCCGGGCGCCGGGTCTGGGCCGACCTGGACGGTCCGCCCGACGGCGTCTGCATCGACGCCAGCGGCGCGGTCTGGTACGCCGACGTGCCAAACGCCTGCTGCCGCCGCGTCCGCGAAGGCGGCGAGGTGCTGGACGAGGTGGCGCTCGACCGCGGCGGCTTCGCCTGCGTGCTGGGCGGCGTGGACCGCCGCACCCTCTACATCACCGCCGCACGCTGGTTCGGCATGGAGCGCATGGGCGAGATGGCGGGCACGGGCTGCGTGCTGTCGGTCCCCGCGCCGGAAGCCGCCGCCGGATGGCCGTGATCGTCAAATGACGGACGGCCCGATTGTGCGCTAAGCTTTCGCCGAGGCCAGCCAGGCGTCCGGGGGGATGGTCATGAGATCTCAAGTCACGGCGGCTGTCGCGCTGGCGATGGCGCTGAGTTGCTTGGCCGCCGGTCCGGTCCGCGCCGACGATTCCACCGCCGCGCTGGCCGCCGGCGGCATCGAACTCACCAAGTCCTCGACGATCGCGATGCGGTCGGAGAACCTCTATATCTCCGAAGCGTCGGTGCGGGCCCAGTTTCAGTTCGTGAACACCGCCGCCAAGGACGTCACCGTCACGGTGGCCTTCCCGCTTCCCGACGTCACCACCGGCCCCATGGAGCAGCCCGCCGACTTCCCGGTGGACAGCGCGACCAACTTCCTGGGCTTCAGCACGCAGGTCGACGGCAAGCCGGTGAAGATGCAGGTCGAGCAGAAAGTGCTGCAGAACGGCCACGACTACACGGCGCTGCTTCAGAAAATGGGCGTGCCTCTCGCGCCGCAGCGCGACGCCACCGGCAAGGCGCTCAGCAACCTGCCGCGCGCCGAACAGGATCAGCTGGTGAAACTCGGCCTCGCGGACGACAGCGATACGCCGCCCGACATCGGCAAGGACGCCAAGCTCAGCCTCTACGGAACCTGGACCCTGAAGACGACCTTCTACTGGACCCAGACCTTTCCCGCCGGCCGACAAGTCGACATCGAGCAGAGCTACACCCCGTCGGTCGGCAGCGAGGCGATGACCTGGTGGGGCAACGACGCGTCGCCCACGGAACCCGTGGCGCTGCAGGAAAAGTCCGACTACTGCATCGACGACAGCTTCATCGCCGGCGCGCGCGCGTTGAAGCTCTCCGGCGCGGCCTACGCGCCGGCCTTCATCGACTATGTGCTCACCTCGGGCGCCAACTGGAAGGGATCCATCGGCGACTTCACCATGACCATCGACAAGGGGTCCGCGCACAATCTCGTCAGCTTCTGCGCCGACGGCGTGCGCAAAACCGGCCCGACCACCTTCCAGGTGCACGCGGTCAACTTCACGCCCACGCACGACGTAAAGGTGCTGATTTACCGGATCCTGCCGAACTAGCCCCCGCCCGCTCGATCCGCCACCCCGTTGAGGCTCAGCTGGGAGCATCCCGATAACGCGCATTCTCCTCGTTCGTCACGGCCATGTCGAAGGCATCGAGCCGGAGCGGTTCAGGGGGCGCACCGATACGCCCCTGACCGAGTTGGGACGCCGCCAGGCCGCCGCGACCGTCGCGCGCATCGCCAGGTCCTGGCGCTTCGCGAAGGTCTACTGCAGCCCGCTCGGTCGGTGCCGGGAGACGGCGCACGCCATAGCCGATCCGTCGGGGAGCGAGATCGAGGTGCTGGCTGGGCTCAACGACCTCGACTACGGCGCGTGGCGGTGGAAGACCTACGAGGAGGTGCGCGCCGTCGCGCCGGGCCTTTTCAGTCGCTGGTTCGCCGCGCCGGACCAGGTTCGGTTTCCCGGCGGCGAGTCGCTTCAGGACCTGGCGGCGCGCGCGGCCGACGCCGTTTGCGACGTGACGCAGCGCCACCCGAACGAGACCGTGGTGATGGTGGGCCACGACAGCGTCAACCGCGTCATCCTCATGCAGGCGCTGGCGCAGCCGCTTCTCGCCTACTGGCGCATCACCCAATCGCCTTGCGGACTCAGCGAGATCGAGATCGGCGACGATCGGACGCGCGTCCTGCGCATCAACGAAACCGCACACCTGGAGCCGGCGTAGCGGGGCCGGACAACATCGCCCGTAGGCGGGGAAACCTGATGCGGGGGCGGCAAAGCGCGCCTTACGCGGCGAGCCGAAGCGCCTCTCGGATCAGCGGGACCTGCGACGCGAGGATTCGCCGGGTCGCTTCGTTCGCGGCGAAGTACCTGAGTTGGTCGATCTCCGGAAACCGGCGCATGCGGCCGGACCGCGGCGGCCACTCCATCTCGAACTCGCCGGGCGCAAACTTGCTGATGTCCAGGTCGGCCTCGATCGCCCAGCACAGGACGAGCTTGCCGCCGCGCTGCCGCAAGGGCGCGAGGGGGCGAAACGTCCCGGCAATCTCGAGCCCGGTCTCTTCGTGGAACTCGCGGATCGCCGCGGCCAACGGCGCTTCTCCGACGTCGACGAGGCCCTTCGGAACAGACCACGATCCCAGGTCACGGTTCTTCCAGAACGGACCGCCGGGGTGCCCGAGCAAGACCTCCGGCCTGCCTGCTCGGGTTCGGTGCACGAGGATGCCGGCGCTCACAGCCATGTTCGATACAATGACCAAGGCGGCGGCGTTGCGCCAATGGCGGTTCGGGCCGGACAGCGCAGCGCTAGCCGCCCGGGGCGCGGGACGCCGGATCACCTCTGCCGCAGGACAGGTCCCGCAGCTGGGAGAAGGCGCGGGTAAGATGGGCGTCGAGGCCAGGCTCGGGCTCGTAGAACCACGCTCGCGTGGCGTAGGCAAACGCCGCCATGCCCACCTGGGCCGCGAGCGTGGCGAGTCCGCGTTCGACTCCGCGGCGGGACAGGGCCTCCGAGAGCGCGTCGGTCAGACCCGCGGTCTTGGTCAGCACTCGCTCCCGCAGCGCCGGCGTCTGCGCGATCACCGCCTGCCGGGGCTCGGTGATAGGTCGATTGTTCTCGATTGTCCGTTCGACCGAGCGAAACGCCAGGAGCAAGGCGTCCATCGGCGTCGCGCCTTCCGGCGCGGCCAGCACCCCATCGGTCAGCGCGGCCCGGAAGGCGTCTTCGCCGTCGAACAGCGCCTCGCGCTTGTCCGGAAAGTGCCGGAAGAACGTCCGCTCGGTGACGCCGGCCCGGGCGGCGATCTCGGCCGTGGTCGTCGCCTCGTAGCCGCGTTCGCGGAAGAGCTCCAGGGCCGCCTCCTGAAGGCGGCGGCGGGCATCTGCTCCACTTCGCGGCATGACGCCGTCCTTACGCCTATTGTCAGTGACTGTCACTTCGCCTATACGTCAGTTACTGACACAACAAGGGTCGAGATGCGAACGCTCCGCTTCCACGAATACGGCGAACCGGCGGACGTGCTGCGGCTGGAGACAGCCGACGTCCCGGAACCGCGGACGGGCCACATCCGCGTGCGGGTCTCGGCGTGCGGACTGAACCCGGCCGATTGGGCGCTGTGCCGCGGCCTCTTCGCGGGCGACCTGCCGCGCGGCGTCGGGCTCGACGTGGCCGGAATCGTCGACGCCGTCGGCGAGGGCGTAACCGACATCGGCGTCGGGGACCGGGCGCTCGGCTCCGCCAGCTTCTCGAGCTACGCCAGCGCAGGCGCCTCGGACTTCGCCGTCCTGGAACGCTGGGCCCAGGCCCCGGACGGCCTCGACCTCGTCAAGGCGGCCGCCCTGCCGATGGCGGTGGAGACCGCGTCGCTCCACCTCGACGCGCTCGCGCCATCCTCGGGCCAGACGGTGCTGATCCACGCCGCCGGGACGATGATGGGATTCGCCGCCGCGCAGATGGCGCTGATGCGCGGCGCACGGGTCGTCGCGACGGCGGGCGACACCTTCGCGGGGCAACTCCGGGCCCTCGGCGTCTCCGTCACCGGCTATGGGGACGGCATGGTCGAGCGGGTCCGTGAGATCGCGGGCGGCGCGCCCGACCTGGTCCTGGACACGTCCTGGCCCAACGGCGTGCTGCCAGACCTGATCGAGATCGCCGGCGGCGATCCGCGCCGGGTGCTCACGATGACGGATTTCGCCTCGGCCGCGGAACTCGGCGCGCGCTACAGCTTCGGCGAAACCATGACGCGGCGCGAAGGCGTGCTCGCCGAGTTCGCCAAGCTCGCCGCGGAGGGCCGGTTTATGGCGCCGATCGCTCGCACCTTTCCGCTCGACGACTGGCGCGAGGCGGCGGCCGCCAGCCTGAGCGGCCACGCCCACGGCAAGCTGGTGCTGCTGCCGGCCGGCGCCGGCTGACGCCGCCAGCCGCGCGCCAGGCCGCGTCGCTCGAGCGCCGCGGCGAGCATCCTGGCGACCAGCCGGCCTTCGGTGTCGCGTTGAACAACGCCGCGCGGCAGCCGGGACGATCGTGACGGCCGGCCGATTAGGTTGAGGCAAATCAACGTCATCGATCCCGCGGGCGCTTAGCAAGGCGATCGTCTCAGCGCGAATCTCACCCAACCGATGCCCGCCGATCTCGCCATCTCCGCCGACCACCTGACGCGCGTCTTCGGAGAAGGCGAGGCGCGCACGGTGGCTGTCAACGACGTCAGCTTCGACATCGCTTTCGGCGAGATGCTCTACATCGTCGGGCCGTCGGGCAGCGGCAAGACCACGCTGCTCAGCATGATCTCCGGAATCCTGCGGCCCACCAGCGGGCGGGTGACGGTCAAAGGCGTGGACATCTGGGCGCTCGGCAGCGCCGAGGAAGCGCATTTCCGCCTGCACAACATCGGCTTCGTCTTCCAGGACTATCACCTGTTCCCGAGGCTTACGACGGCGGAGAACGTCGCCATACCGCTCGTGCTGCGCGGCGTGGCCTGGAACCAGGCGCTGGAAACGGCGGCGAGGTACCTCGACATCGTCGGCCTCGGAAACCGCTGCGAGCTGGCGCCGATCAAGCTCAGCGGCGGCGAACAGCAGCGGGTCGCCATCGCCCGGGCCATCGTCACCCAGCCCGACATCCTGATCCTGGACGAGCCCACCGCATCGTTGGACGGGGACACCGGGCGCAACATCGTCTCGTTCGTGAAGACCAACCTGCTCAGCCCGACACGGGCGATCATCATCGTTACTCACGACGCGCGCATCTACGAATTCGCCAGCGCCATCCTGCACATGGAAGACGGCAAGCTCACCGCCCAGAAGGAGGGCGCCGATGTCTAGCGCTCAACCCGACGACGCTGCCGCCGGGCCAGCGCCTCCGGCCCCGAAGCGAGCGCCGATGCCGAGCCGCAACCTGCTGATCCTGGCGGGGGCGGGGCTGCTGCTGGCGACTGTCGTCGCCTTCCTGCTGAACCAGCCGACCAAGCCCCAGCCGCCGGCTTTCCAGCCCGCCGCCAACCCCTATACCCAGGCGATCTACGCCGAAGGCATCGTCGAGAGCGCCCAGGGCAGCGGCGAAAACATCAACGTGCTGCCCGAGGTGCCCGGGCCGGTGGTCGCCGTCTTCGCCACCGAGGGGCAGACCGTGCGCGCGGGCCAGCCGCTGTTCGCGATCGACGATTCGGTGCAGCGCGCGACGACCGAGCAAGAGCGCCTGCAGGCGCAGGCGGCGCTCGCCGCCCTCAGCGAGCTCAAGGCCGAGCCGCGGCGCGAGACCCTGGCCGTCGCTCAGGCCCAGTACGACCAAACCAAGGCGCAATGGGTGCAGCTGGTCCATGTCGAGGACAAGACGGTGCGGTCGGCGCAACTGGACCCGCGTTCCGTCAGCAAGCAAACGCTGGATTCGGCCGTGGACGCGACCAAGGCCGCAGAGGCGGCCATGGTCGTGGCCCAGCGGAACCTCGAGCTGACCAAGGCCGGCGCCTGGACCTACGACATCCAGAACGACCAATCGCAATACGAGGCCCTGACGCACGCCTACCAGTCCGGCAGCGCGCTCCTGGCCAAGTATGTCGTCAAAGCCCCCGCGGACGGCGTGGTGCTGGCGATGAACGCCGCCAAGGGCGATTATGTCTCGCCCCAGGGCGCCTACGACACCTACACCGAGGCTTATGAGCCGGCCGCCGTGGTGGGGCCGGGCGCGGGCTCCCTGGCCGTGCGCTGCTACGTCGACGAGATCCTGCTCAGCCGCCTGCCCAAGGGTGGAAACATCAAGGCGGAGATGATCATCCGCGGCTCGGACGTCCACGTGCCGCTGCGGTTCGTGCGCATCCAGCCCTACGTGACGCCGAAGATCGAACTCTCGGACGAGCGCGAGGAGCGCGTCGACCTCCGGGTGCTGCCGGTGATCTTCAACTTCCGCGCCGATCCAAACCTCAAGCTCTACCCGGGCGTGCTTGTCGATGTCTACATCAATGAAAACTAGGGCGGGTCGGAGTTCAGACAGGCGATCGCCGCGAGGCCCGACGGCGCTGGTTCTCGCCTGCCTGCTGGCCAGCGGCTGCGCGGTGGGCCCGAATTTCGCGCCGCCCGCGGCGCCCGCCGTCGACCGCTACCCCGATCAGTCGGTCCCGGCCCGCCTCGAAGCCGACGGCTCGGCGCAGACCATCGAGCCAGGTCGTCCGACCGCTCCGACCTGGTGGCGCCTGTTCGGTTCGCCCGCACTGGACAACCTCGTCGCGGCCGGGCTCAAGTCGAGCCCGACCCTGGCCTCCGCGCGCCAGGCGCTGCAAGAGAGCCAGGACCAGGCGCGGGCCGGCGCTGGCGTGTTCTTTCCAAGCGTCGGCGCCGCGGCGAGCGCCGTCAGTGAACGAACGAATCCCGTCGAGTTCGGCCAGGGCGGCCAAGGCTCCACCTTCAGCCTCTACACACTGACCGGCGCGGTCGGCTACGCGCTCGACCTGTTCGGCGGGGAGCGCCGCCAGGTGGAGGCGCTGAACGCCCAGGCCGACTATCAGCGCAACGCGGTTGGCGCGGCCTACCTGCTGCTCACCGGCGACATCGTCGATGCAGCGGTGGCCCGCGCCGGCTACGCCGAACAGGTCGCGACGCTCGCCGATATCGTCAAGCTGGACCAGGCTCAGAGGGACATTCTGAAAACGGAGTATGACGCCGGGACGGCCGCCTGGTCGGCCGAACTCGCGGCGGAGCAGCAGCTCGACGCCGATGAGCAGAGCCTGTCGCTGGAGCGCCAGCGGCTCGCCGCATCGGTCACCCTGCTGCAGACCCTGATGGGCCGCGAACCAGCGGAAGCGTCGCCCGAGCCGCCGGCGCTGGACGATTTCGCGGTTCCCCCCGACGCGCCGGTGAGTTTGCCGTCGCAACTTGTCCGAGAGCGCCCGGACATTCTCGAGGCGGAAGCCAATCTGCACCAGGCCAGCGCTCAGGTCGGCGTCGCCACAGCGGCGCTGTTCCCGTCGATCAGCATCACCGGCGACTACGGCGCGGCCAGCACGTCGCTGGCCAGCCTCGCGTCGCCCATGGGCCGCTTCTGGAGCGTTGGTCCCACCATCGACGTGCCGATCTTCCGCGGCGGCGAGCTCTGGTATGGCCGCAAGGCCGCCCAGGCTGCGTTCGTGAAGGCGGCCGCCGACTATCGGCAGACCGTGCTGGCGGCGCTGGAGCAGGTGGCCGACTCGGTGAAGGCCCTGGGCGGCGACGCCGAGATCGCCGCGGCGAGCCGGCAGGCGTTCGACGCGGCCGCCCTCGACAGCAAGCTGTCGGACGCCAATCGGACCTCGGGCTTGATCTCCGATTTCGACGCAATGACCGCGGATATCGCGACCGATCGAGCCCGCCTGACGCTCGTCGCCGCCAAGTCCCAGCGGCTGCAGGACGTCGTGGCCCTCTACCTCGCCAGCGGCGGCGGCTGGACCGGCCAGGATCCAGGGAGCGGTCGCATCGCCGTCTCGGCGAAATGATAGCCTGGCTCAAGCGCCTGAAGGCGGAATTCAATCCGGGTCTCTACCTGATCGCCCTGAAGCTCTTGGTGAACGACCGCTCCAAGTTCTACGCGCTGGTGATCGGCATCACCTTCGCCGTATTCCTGATGGTGCAGATGACGGCGATGTTCGCCGGCGTGCTGCAGCGCTCGTCGTCCGAAGTCACTA
>DATJRL010000150.1:0-3818 GCA_035504785.1 Caulobacteraceae bacterium | reverse complement strand
GGCGACAAGATCCACGCCGACGTGATGGAGTACCCGGTCGCGCCGCTGTTTCCGACCGTCGACGGCTCGCCGCCGAAGGACGCCTTCGCCAGGCTGACGCGCTGGACCTTCGATCTGACGGGCGGCTCCAACACCATCAAGCGCGAGCAGATCGACGACCTCGCGGGCGAGTTTCCGCGCTTCGACGAGCGCTATGCCGGGCTCGGTTATCGGTACGGCTGGTTCGCCGGGATCACGCGCACCGGCGTCGACACCATCCGTTTCGACACCCTCTCGCACATCGATCTGAAGTCCGGTCGCCGGGTCGACCACGTCTTCGCGGCGGGCGACTCGCCGGGCGAGCCGGTGTTCGTGCCGCGCGCGCCCGGCGCCGCCGAGGGCGACGGCTGGCTGGTGGCCACGGTCTATCGCGGGCCCGAGAACCGCAGCGACTTCGTGGTGTTCGACGCCCAGGACGTCGCCAAGGGCCCGATCGGCGTCGCCAAGCTGCCGCGTCGCGTCCCCTTCGGCTTCCACGGCAACTGGCGGCAGGCCTGACCCTGCGTGGTTCCTGACCCTGCGTGGTTCGAGACGCTCGCTGTCGCGAGCCCTCACCATGACGAAGGTGAGCGGGACGAAAGCGAGCGGGTTGCACAAAGGCCCGTCATGGTGAGGAGCGGCCCTCAGGGACGCGTCTCGAACCACGCACCGGCGCCGAGAACAGCCTTCAGACCAGCGCGCCGTGGCAGTGCTTGAACTTCTTGCCTGAGCCACACGGGCAGGCGGCGTTGCGGCCGGTGCGTTGCCAGCCGGCGGGCAGCGAGGCGGCGCTGGCGCCGAGCGATTGCCGGCGCTGCGCGAGCGCGCCGACGTCGCCGGAGAAGCTGAGGCGGGCGCGCTCGTTCTCGCCGGTGTTGGGGTCCATGTGGACCTCGACCAGTTCGCGATCCGGCGGCGGCGCGGGCGGCGGCTCGAACCGGAATTCGACCGTCATCAAGAGCCGGGTGACGTTGGACTTCAGGTCCCCGCGCAGCTTCTCGAACAGCGAGAAGGCTTCGACCTTGTATTCGTTGAGCGGATCGCGCTGGCCGTAGCCGCGCAGGCCGATGACGTTCTTCAGATGGTCGAGGTGCGTCAGATGCTCGCGCCACGCTTCGTCGATGGTGCGCAGAAGGAAGTTCTTCTCCAGGCCGCGCATCTGCTGGGACGACAGCAACTCTTCGCGCTCGACCGCGCGCGCCTCGGCGGCCTTGGAGATGCGTTCCAGGATCTCCTCGTTGGCGATCCCTTCCTCGGCCGCCCACTGGGCGATCGGCAGGCGAAGGCCCAGGGTGTTCTGCACCTCGGCGTCCAGGCCCTCGACGTCCCACTGGTCGGCGTAAGCCTTCGGCGGCAGGCACCGCATCACCATCTCCTCGACGGCGTCGGCGCGCATCTCGCGGACCAGGTCGCCGAGGTCCTGCGAGTTCATGAAGTCGTTGCGCTCCTCGAAAACGGCCTTGCGCTGGTCGTTGATGACGTCGTCGTACTTCAGAAGGTTCTTGCGGATCTCGTAGTTGCGCTGTTCGACCTTCTTCTGCGCCGTGGCGATGGCCTTGTTCAGCCAGCGATGGGTGATCGCCTCGCCTTCCTGCACGCCGAAGGTGCGCATGATGGTGTCGAGACGGTCGCCGGCGAAGATGCGCAGCAGGTCGTCCTCGCAGGACAGGTAGAACTTCGAGCGGCCGGGGTCGCCCTGGCGGCCGGTCCGCCCGCGCAGCTGGTTGTCGATGCGCCGCGCTTCGTGACGCTCGGTGCCGAGCACGAAGAGGCCGCCCTCGGCCAGCGCCTTGGCTCGCTTGCTCTCGATCTCGGCGGCGATGCTGGCGCGCTCGTCCTCCTCGGCCTCGGGGGTGATCTCGATGCCCAGCGCCTCCTGCTCGTGGCGCCACCTGGTCATCCGCATTTCGAGATTGCCGCCGAGCTGGATGTCGGTGCCGCGGCCGGCCATGTTGGTGGCGATGGTCACCGAGCCCGGCACGCCGGCGTCGGCGACGATATAGGCTTCCTGCTCGTGATAGCGCGCGTTGAGCACCTGGTGCGGGATGCCGCTGTTTATCTTGCGGCCCTCGTGCTCGAAAACGTGCGCCTTCAGCAGCTCGGACAGCTGCTCCGACTTCTCGATGGAGACGGTGCCGACCAGGATCGGCTGGCCGCGCTTAAAGCAATCCTCGATCTGGGCGATGATCGCCTGGTTCTTCTCGGCGGCGGTCCGGTAGACCTCGTCGTCCTCGTCGATCCGCGCCACCGGCACGTTGGTGGGAATCTCCACGACGTCCATCGTGTAGATGTCGAGGAATTCCTGCGCCTCGGTGACGGCCGTCCCGGTCATGCCGGACAGCTTCTTGTAGAGGCGGAAGTAGTTCTGGATGGTGATCGAGGCGAGCGTCTGGTTCTCGGGCTGGACCTCGACGCCTTCCTTGGCCTCGATGGCCTGGTGCAGGCCTTCCGACAGCCGCCGGCCGTGCATCATGCGGCCGGTGAACTCGTCGATCAGGATCACCTCGCCGGCCCGGACGATGTAGTCGCGATCGCGCTGGTAGAGCACATTGGCCCGCAGCGCCTGGTTGACGTGGTGGACGACCGAGACGTTGGCGGGATCGTAGAGCCCGGCGGAATCGGCGGCCAGGTGTCCGCCCTCCAGCAGCATCTCCTCGACGCGCTCGGAGCCCTCCTCGGTGAGCAGCGCCTGACGCTGCTTCTCGTCGTGATCGAAGTTGGCGGGGTCCTTGATCAGCTCGCGCACCACGCCGTCGATGGTGCGGTAGAACTCCGAACGGTCGTCGGTGGGACCGGAAATGATCAGCGGCGTGCGCGCTTCGTCGATCAGGATCGAGTCCACCTCGTCGACGATGGCGAAGTGGTGCGGCCGCTGCACCATGTCGCTGGGTTCGTAGACCAGGTTGTCGCGCAGGTAGTCGAAGCCGAATTCGTTGTTGGTGCCGTAGGTGATGTCGGAGTGGTAGGCGCGCTGACGCTCGGCCGGCGAGAGGCCGTGCACGATGACGCCGACGCTGAGGCCGAGGAACTTGTAGATGCGGCCCATCCACTCGGCGTCGCGGTTCGCCAGGTAGTCGTTGACCGTGACGACGTGGACGCCCTTGCCCTCCAGGGCGTTCAGATAGACCGGCAGCGTCGCGACCAGGGTCTTGCCCTCGCCGGTGCGCATCTCGGAAATGCCGCCCTCGTGCAAGGTCATGCCGCCGACCATCTGCACGTCGAAGTGGCGCATGCCGAGCGTGCGCTTGGCCGCCTCGCGCACCACGGCGAAGGCCTCGTTCATCACCGAGTCCAGGCTCTCGCCGCCGGCGACGCGCGCCTTGAACTCGGCGGTCTTGCCGCGCAGCGCCTCGTCGCTGAGCGCCGCCATCCGAGCCTCGAGCGCGTTGATCTTGGCGACCCGGCCAAGCATCTGCTTGACCTTGCGGTCGTTGGAGGAGCCGAAGACTTTTCTGAGGTCGAGCATCAGGGCGCGTGGGTCCGAAAGGGGCTCTGGATATTCTCGAAGGCGGCGCGCACGGCCCCGGTCAAGTCCCTCGCCTGCTCGAATTTCCGCCCTCTCTAGGGGCGACCGTGACTTAAGCAGCGCCCCCCTCGAAGTCAACGCGGCGGCTGGGCGCGCCAAGGACAAGCAGCAAGATCGCGCCCACCAGCATCACGCCGGCGCCATAGAGCGCGCCGGCGCCGAGGTCGAACAACCCCGCGACGAACATGTAGAGCGAGACCGCCATGAACAGCGCCGGAAACAGGGGAAACAGCGGCGTCTGCACCGGTCTGGGCGTCTTGGGATAACGGCGGCG
>DATJRL010000149.1:0-2138 GCA_035504785.1 Caulobacteraceae bacterium | reverse complement strand
CAGGCGAATTACGACCGCTGGGCGGACGATCCGCAGGCCGGCGGGGCGGCCGAGCTGGACGATCCGGATATTCGCCAGCGGCAGGATCGCATCCTGAAGCTCGCGTTCGCGGGGCTGAGCGGGCCGGAGAATGCGCTGCTGGCGCGCATCGCGATGCTGACGGATGCGGCGGACTGGGAGACGCTGGAGGCTCTGAACCCGCAACGTCCGCCGCCGCCGGAGGCGGTGAAGCCGCCGCGAGTGCTGGATTTGGAGGGGGATCTTTTGGTCTGGCGCCTGCGCGTGCGGACCGCAGGGGCGAGGCGCGCCGGGCAGCGTGCGGCGTTGGAGCGGCAGATCGCCGAGCGGCAGCGGGACTTGCGGGAGAGTCACGAAGCCGCGCGGCAGCGTTATTTCGGCTATCAGGCGGCGTTGGCGGCCTGGCAGGGTTCGCCGCCGGTGCGGGAGGCGCGGCGCCGGCTGAACGAGGCGCTGCACGACCTGGAAATCCGCGGCCTGCTGCAATGCGACCATCGAGCGGGAAAGGTCGATCTGCACCCAGTGGTGCGCAGCTACGTGGTGGCGTCGCTCGGCCCCGAGGCGCGTGCGTCGGCGGGCCAGTCGGTGGCCGATCATTTCGCCGCCCGGCCGCCGCCGGCTTACCGCAGCGTGACGAACTGGCTGGCGCTCGCCAACGCGATGCAGGTGGTGCAGGCGCTGAATCTGGCCGGCAAGAAGCGCGAAGCATGGGCCGTGCTGAGCGGCGACCTTCGCGTGGCGCTGTATCGTCTTGAGCGGCACCATGAGATGCTCGCGCTGCTGCGGCCGCTGTTCCCGGCCGGCTGGTCGGCCCCGCCGGAGGGTATCGACGATCCCGGTCTTGCTGCGACTGAGGCTGCGATCGCGCTGACGGAGATCGGACATTTGGACGACGCCGCGGCGCAGGAAGCGTTCGCCATCCGCGAGGGCATCAAGGGTGGGATCAGCGCCGAGCTCGCCATTCGGCTGCGGAATCACTCCGAGACGGCCCGCCAAAACCGGGCGTTGGCCAGGTCGGAGCGACTGACCGCGCTCGCCCGCGACGTGGCCGCCGCCGCGGAATCCGACCAGTACACCCTGTGGTGCGATCTGTTCCTGCTTGGTGGCCTGATGGATCGCGGCGCGCTGGCGGAGGCGCGTGCGCTCTGGGCCGGCATCGCGAGCCGCCTGCCCGATGCGGCACGGCAGGACGGGCCGCTCGAAGCGCAGGCACGCGTCGACGAGGCGTGGCTGCTGTTTCGCGAAGGCGCGTTGACCGGGTCGTTGCTCGACGCCGCCATGGCGCGCGTGCAGGCGCTCGGCCAGCCAGCCGCGGAGCGCTACCTGCTGGGCCTCGCGGGCGCGTGGCACCAGGCGGCCGGGCGCGACGAGCAGGCGGTATCGGCGTTTGGCTGCGCGATCGCGCTGGCCCATGCCGCCGGCCTGCGCGACACCGAGTCGGAGGCCGGCCGCGGGCTTTCCCTCGCCCGGCTGGGCCGGGCCGACGAGGCCCGCGCCGCGGCCGCCGCCGCCGAACTCGGTCGCCCGCACGACGTCCTGGCCGCGCTGTATTTGGACCTGGGGGAGCGCGACAAGGCGCGCCACCACGCGCGGGAAGGCTACAAGCTGTATTGGGCGGACGGTCCGCCTTACGCGGTCCACTGGTCGCTGGAAGCCTGCCGGGGCGTGTTGCGGGAGCTGGGCGAGCCCGAGCCGCCGATGCGGCCCTACGACCCCGCCACCATCGCGGCGATCGACTTCGAACCCGACATCCGGCGCCTGCTCGCCGAACATGCCAGCAAGTCCGACGCGCCAAAGCAGTAATGTCGCACCAGGTTTGGACCAAACCGGCTGCGAGATGGGCGGCGACCGATGCGCCGCCGGGCGGGAAGCGGCAACTCGCACACGCCGCCGGCAGCACCACGGACCAAGCGTCTTCGCCGCCATGGCGGCCGAGGCACCGACATCGGTGGACGGCGGATTCGTTCTTATACCAGACTGCCAAATGGCTGACTCGTGGCTGCCGCCCGCATGTCATTGCGAGTTGACCACCGGCCGCGGGGCCGACCCGCCCTGGATGAAACGGTGCGGTTTTGCTGTCATTGCGAGGCCCGCAGGGCCGAAGCAATCTCCCGCGGGGG
>DATJRL010000148.1:0-19490 GCA_035504785.1 Caulobacteraceae bacterium | reverse complement strand
TGTCGTCCCGATGGCGCCGGGCGGTGATCTGCAATCCGACGGGCAGCCCCTCCGACGTAAGACCAGCTGGAATCGAGATCGACGGATTCCAACAGGCGTTCGCCAGCATGCCGAAAGGCTCGACGCCGGTCTGGCTGATGTCCTTGCCGTCGATTTCCTGGGGCGAGGTCAGCTGGGCGTCGTAGGGCTTGCAAGCTGTCGCCGGCGACAGGAGCAAGTCATGGGTCTTAAAGAATTCCGCGACCTCGTTGCAGAGATTTTCGACCTGCGCCCAAGACTCCTTGAGATTGATCTGCCCTTCCGCCCGGCGCGCTTGCACGCGCTTGATGACCGCCTTCATCTGCTCGGAGAGGTGGGGGATGCCATCGGGCAGGACGCCGTCGGCGGTCAGATCCGCCTCGAGCGTGGCGAGATTGATGGCGCCCCAGTGACGATAGATGTTCGTTGGATGGAAGACGCCGCCCGTCTCGGTGAGCTGAGCGGCCGAGATGAGCCGCTCGGCCGCTCGACGGGCGATGTCGACGACTTCGGGCTCGACGATGGCGTAGCCGCAGTCCGGCGTCCAAAGCGCTCGCAGGCCCGCGACATCCAGGGTCTCGATAACATCCTCGTAGCGATACGGATTGGCCGGCAGAGACTGGCGGTCCCGATCGTCTGGTCCGGCCGCCACATCCAGGTAACGGGCCTGGTCTCGGACATTGCGCGTGAGGCCGCCATGCACCGACCAGTTGGCGAAGCCGTTGGACTTGGCGATGCGACCGTGGCTCGGCTTCAGACCGATCAGACCGGTGTAGGAGGCGGGCTGCCGTGTCGAGCCGCCGCCGTCGGTCGCTGTCGCCAACGGCGCCATGCCGGCGGCGACGGCCGCGGAGGAGCCGCCGCTGCTGCCTCCGGGCGTCTTTTGCGGATTCCACGGATTGCGCGTGACGCCCCAAAGGTAGGTCGACGTGGCCCCGTCCATCCCGAACTCCGAGGCGGCCGTCTTGCCGATCGGGATCGCATCGGCCGCGCGCAGCCGCTCCACGTGAGGACTGTCCTTGGCCTTGACCGGACTGTCCTTCAGGAACCAGCTCCCCTGGGTGGTGCGAAACCCCGCACAATCCTCGAGGTCCTTCACGCCAAAAGGCACGCCCGCCAGCGGGCCGACGGGGTCTCCGCGGGCCACTCGCTCGTCGATGGCTCGAGCCGCGGCCTCGGCGCCGTCGCGGTCGAGCATGATGAAGGCGTTCAGAGTCGGATTCTTCAGCTCGATGGCCGCGAAGGCCTCGCGCACGATCTGGAGGGCGCTCAGATCGCCGCGCCGAACGCCATCGGCGATCTCTACAATTGTCCGCATTCACTTCACCTCAGCGCTTTTGAGACGTTTTCGAGCAACCCCTCGGAAATCCCTGGCGTATCGGCCACTCGTTCGAGGGCCCGGCGCATCAGGGCTTGCCGCGCCGGATCGTACCGTCGCCATTGGTTGATCTGGGGCATCAGGTAGTGGCTGCCGGACCGGCCCATGCGGTCCATCGTCAGCAACCGCTCGGCCAGGAATTCATAACCTTTGCCGCTGGGGTCGTGGAAGGCCACTCGATTCTGGCGGCAGAAGCCGCCGTAATAGACCAGCGCCTGGGAGAAATTGGCTGGATCGAAGGCCGGGTGCTGTTCCAGTGCGACGATGCGATCCACGGCGCCAGGGGCTCGCGACAGAGCCTGGGCGTTGAACCATTTGTCGACAACGACCGACTGATGCTTCCACCGGTCGTAGAACCAGTCCACGGCCTCCTGTCGTTGCGACCGGTCCAATTGGGTGAGGACGCACAAGGCCTCGAAGCAGTCCGTCATGTTGCCGGCGCCTTTCAGTTGGGCCAGCGCGAGGTTGGCGACCTCGTCGGAGTCCTCCGCGCTCAGCAAGTCCAGGATCGCGTTCTTGAGCCGGCGGCGGCCGATCCCTGGGATGTCCGGCGTGTACGGGGCCGGCTCCCGAAGGCTCTCGTAGCGGCGGAGGAGGGCGTCGCGGTGCTCGCGCGCGATCTCCCGTCTCAGGAACGCCCGCGCCGACATGAGGCCGTCCAGATCGATGGACGCAAGCCCTTCGCTCAGGACCGGTTCGTCGGGGAGCGTGAGGATCAGTCCGCGCAGCAGGTCGCCCGCCGAGTCATCCGCCAGGGTCGCTCCGATCGCCCCGAGGAAGGCGGCCGGCGCGCGCATGGGACTGCCGGACGCGCGTTCGGACGCCAGGCGACGAATGAGCTGCACGGCGAGGGTCTGCGCCGCATCCCACCGCGCGAATGGGTCGGGATCAGCCGTCATGAGCAGCGCCAGATCTTCTTGGGATGCGTCCGTGACCAGAGAAACCGGCGCGGAGAATCCTCGTAGAAGCGATGGCGTCGGTTCCTCCGTCACACCTTCAAACACGAAGGTCTGTTGCCGAGACCTCAGTTCCAGGACGGCCGACAGCATCGGTTCGGCGCCCGCATCGCCCAACATGCGGAACGAAAGCGGCCGTCCTGTTTTGGAGATCAACCCCGTCGCCACCGGGATGTGGAACGGCGCCTTTTCAGCCTGCCCCGGCGTTGGCGGGCAGGTTTGGGTGAGGGTGAGCTCGAAGCGCGCGCCGGATCGGTCCCAAGCGCCGCGGGCGTCGAGCCGGGGTCGACCGGCCTGGGTGTGCCACAGCCGGAATTGCGTCAGATCGCGCCCCGAGACGTCCTCCATCGCCCTCACGAACTCTTCGGTCGTGACCGCCTGACCGTCGTGGCGGTGAAGGTAGAGCGAGATACCTTGGCGGAAGGTCTCCGGCCCAAGCAGGGCGCGCAGCATGCGGACGACTTCCGCACCCTTGTCGTAGACCGTGTTGGTGTAGAAGTTCTCGATCGCGCCATAGACGCTCGGTTTAACCGGGTGGGCCGCCGGGCCGTCATCTTCCGCGAACTGGTTCCGCCGAAGCTGCTTGACCGAGTCGATGCGCCACACGCCTGAAGACAGCCGATCTTCTATGAAGTGCTGGTCCCTGAACCGGGTGAGGCCTTCCTTCAAGCACAACTGAAACCAGTCGCGACAGGTCACCCTGTTGCCGGTCCAGTTGTGGAACTGCTCGTGCCCGACGATGCGTTCGATGATGATGTAGTCGTCGTCCGTGGCGATGTCGGGATCCGCCACGATCCCCGCGGCGCCAAACAGATTGAGGCCTTTGTTCTCCATCGCGCCGGACCAACCGGAGAGCGCGACGATGTGGAACGCCGCCAAGTCGTATTCGAGGCCGTAGGTCTGCTCGTCCCACGACAGAGAGCGCTTGACCACGTCCATGGCGAAACGGCAGCGG
Source organism: Caulobacteraceae bacterium (assembly GCA_035504785.1). Taxonomy (GTDB): domain Bacteria; phylum Pseudomonadota; class Alphaproteobacteria; order Caulobacterales; family Caulobacteraceae; genus Acaudatibacter. Next base: position 16,183 of record DATJRL010000148.1, on the reverse strand, counting down.
GGGACTAGGTCGTGGTCGGCCCAGATGCGGAGATCGACTCGGCGGCCGCTGGAGGTGATGTGGACGTCCTCGAGGCTGCCCCAGTCTCCCGCCATCACCGCGAAGATGTAGCAGGGCTTCGGAAAGGGGTCGTGGTAGCGCGCCCAGTGCCGGCCGCCGACCTCCTCGCCCTCGCTCAATAGCTCGCCATTCGAGAGCAGGACGGGAAAGCGCGCTCTGTCGGCGTGAAGGGTGACGGTGTAGGTCGCCAGCACGTCGGGTCGATCCGGGAAGAACGTAAGCTTTCGGAACCCCTCGGGTTCGCATTGCGTGGCGAGCTTGCCGCCGATGAAGAGAAGGCCGGACCGGGATTGGTTCCGATCGGGGTGGATCTCGGTCTCGATCTCCAACACCGCCTCGTCCGGCACTCCGCGAAGGGTAAGGACCTCACCGTTCAGGGCAGCCTCGCCGGCGGCGGGTTCCGACCCGTCAACGGTGAGACGGCGCAGCGTCAAATCCTTGCCGTCGAGCTGCAGCAGCGCGTCTCGAGGCGCGTTGGGCGATCGTCTCACGCGCATCCGGTTGCGCACGATCGTGCGGGCGGGGTCCAGGTCGAAATCAAGATCGACACTGACGACTTCGAACGACGGCGGCGTGTAGTCGGCGAGCCGCTTCAGCGGTGGCGGATCGTTCGCCATCGTCACGCCCTACGCTCCGCGCGCCATTGGCGCACCAGCGGAACCCACAGGTCATTGGCGCCATCGCCGTTCATCAGCATGCAAATCCCGTCGCCGGTCTGTGGGAAGATCGAGAAGATGCTGCGCCAACCGATGCTCCCACCTGAGTGGTGCACGTTCAGCGGCCCGCCCGAAGTGACCAGCAGGTGGCCCAAGCCAGCCTCGAACTGCACGCCGCCGGCGTTGTCGGCCAAGCCGTGAGGGGTAAACATGGTCTGGACGGCGTCGGCGGACACCACGCCGCGGCCGGCCGGTTCGCCGGTCGGGCCGGCCATTTCGGCGCAGGCGAAACCTGCCAGATCGGTGATGCTAGCGTAAACCCCGGCCGCCGCCCGACACGGCCAGCGGTATTCAACGCACCGTTCGCCTTGCTTCGAATAGGGCCGCGCGCGGTTCTGGCGGTCCAGGGGATCGAAACCCGCGTTGGCCAGTCCGAGCGGCGCAAGGACGTCCCGGGCCACCAGCGCCGCGTAATCCTCGCCGGTCACGTCCTCGATCATCACCTCGAGAATGGCGAAGCCCGCGTTCGAGTAGCGCCAAGCCTCTCCGGGCCGGTGAGCGATCCAGACCGGCTCGTCGGGCTCGAGATTCCAGTCCGCGTAGTAGCGGACCTGCTCCTCGTTCGGCGGCGGCAGGCTTCCTCGCAGGGCGTCGACGACGGTGTGACGGGGCGCCCACGGCTCGACGCCGCGAAAGCCGCGCACCGTAACGCCTGCGTGATGGCTGAGCAGCCGCCGGGGCGTCACCAGGTCGAGGTCGTAGACGTCGGAGGGCGGCAGGGACCAGCGTTTCAGATAGCGAGAAACCGGCGTGTCCAGGTCCACCCGGCCCGCCTCCACCAGGGTCATCACGGCCCAGGCGGCGAAGGACTTGGAAATGGACTGCAGGCTGAACACGGTCTCGGCGGTCACGGGCGCCCCGGTCTCGCGGTCCGCGACGCCGTAGACCCGAACTTCGGCCAGGGCGTGGTTCTCGATCAGGGCAATGGCGCAGCCCGGAACGCGCAGGGGCTCGAGCTGGGAGCGGATGGCGTCGTCCAGCCGCGCGACGAGGGCGTCCGTCACGCCGTGGCCCCCCTAAGCCGTCGCGTCGGGCGCTCGTCGCCCGGCGCCGCGTCGCGGGGGCGCCAGCGGCGCCGTGTCATCACATGGGGCGCTGCCGACTCGGGGATTTCAGCCACGTCGGGCTGGACCGGCGTGACCACCACCTGGTCGCTGTCCAGGATTGTATGATCGTTCGCCAATGGCTCGTCCCTCGATAACGATGTGCCTAGAGGATGGTCGATATGAACGTCGTTCACTTAGATGCGGGCACGGGCCCTTTGCTGTCAAGGTCGGAACGCGGCGTGAACGCATGCTCCTCCACCCGCAACCTCAGCCGGTCGCTCACATGAGCCAGGGAATCCGCGGCGACATCGCGGCCCTCCACCCCGGCATAGGCGAACGCCGCGGCCTCGTCGGACTCGAACCATTGTTCCACGACTGCGTCGTAGGGGCCGCCGTCCGGCAACAGATTGAATACGTAACGGCGAAGGCCCGGCAGTCGCTCCGCCAAAGGGCGATGGCGGTCGAGCCACCATTGGGCGAAGCTCGCCCGATCGAGGTCGGTGCGCCGCCTAAGGAAGATCATCATTTTCACCATGGCGTCGGGCTGTTCGCCGAAATATGAACGTCGTATATATAATCGGCAGCGGTCGGGTGCTGTCAATCCGTCCCGGTGACGTCGGGACGCCCATGGAGAGGGATGATGAAGGCCAGCTATCAACGCACCCCATCGGGGAAGCTCAGGGCGCGAGGGGCGGGCGTGCCATTCTTGGGCGAGCCGGGAGAGGTCAACGCGATCACCGATGTGACCGGGGTCGAAGTCGGCTACAGCACGATCATCCGCGGGGAGGGGCCGCTGGTCGTCGGGGTGGGACCGGTCCGGACCGGGGTCACGGCGATCTTTCCGTTCGGCCGGGCGCGCCCGAACGCGGCGGCCTACGCCGGCTGGTTCAGCATGAGCGGCAACGGCGAGATGTCGGGCATGAGTTTTGTTGAGGAGCGCGGCCGGTTCGATGGCCCGATTACGATCACGAACACACACAGCTGCGGTCTGGCGCGCGACGTGACGGCGCGCTGGCTGTTCGCGCAGCTGAAGCCGGGCGAAAAGGTCGATCAGCCGTTCTGGCTGCCGGTTTCGGCGGAGACCTGCGACGTGAACCTCAATGATATCAATGGCCACCACGTCAAGGAAGAGCACGTGCTCGAAGCGTTCCAAGACGCGCGTTCCGGCGCCATCGAAGAGGGCAGCGTCGGCGGCGGGACGGGCATGCGGTGCTATGAGTTCAAGGGAGGCTCGGGAACGGCGTCACGGGCGGTGGAATACGGCGGCGAGCGGTTTCACGTCGGCGCTTTCGTGCAGTCGAATTTCGGCAAGCGGCATCTGCTGACGATCGCGGGCATCCCCGTCGGCCTCGAGCTTCCGCTGGAGAACGATGCGACGGACGAGAACGGGTCGATCATCGGCATCGTCGCCACTGACGCGCCGATGGCGCCGCACCAGCTGAACCGCGTGGCGCGTCGGGCCGCCTTTGGGATCGCTCGCTCCGGAGGGATCGCGTCGAACGAATCCGGCGACCTGTTCCTGGCGTTCTCGACCGCGAACAGCCAGGCGGTGGCGACGCACGAAGGCTTCGTTCGGACGAGATATCTCGGCGAACAGGCGATGAGCCGCTTTTACGAGGCGACCATCCAGGCCGTCGATGAGGCGATCATGAACAGCATCTTCGCCAATGAGACGATGGTCGGGCGCGACGGCTACGTGTGCCCCGGTCTGCCCATCGGGCGTGTACAGGACATTCTTCGTCGGCATCGGCGACTTGTCGAAGTGGAGGGCGATTAGCCGCGTCAAGCGGCGGGACGCGGGTCGGCTGCGAGCCACGCCTCGAGGCGCCGGACGCCCTCGGCGAGGGCGTCCGGCGCGACGGCGACGCACCAGCGCAGCCAGCCCTCGCTCTCCGCGCCGAAGGCCAGGCCCGGCGCTAGTCCCAGCCCTGCCTCCTCGACCAGGCGCTTGGCCAGGGCGACGGAGTCCTCGAAGCCCGGAATCCGTACCATCACGTACATTCCCCCATCGGGCCGGGTCGCTTCCAACCGCTCGAGCCGAGCGAGCGCCGTCAGCAACTGATCCTTTCGGGCCAGGAGCGACCGGCGCAGCGCTTCGATGGGCTGGTCTCCGCATGCGAGCGCCGCGAGGCCCGCACATTGCACGAACTCTGGGGCGCAGGAGGTGTTGTACTCGATGAGCTTGGTCAGGTCCTGCTGCAGGCCGGGCGGGGCGGTGATCCAGCCCAGGCGCCACCCGGTCATCAGCCAGGCTTTGGAGAAGCTGTTGGTGCTGATCAGGCGATCCCCGGGCTCGGCGATGGACAGGAACGAAGGCGCGGACAGGCGGCTCCCGAAAACGAGGCGCTCGTAGACGTCGTCGCTGAGCAGCCAAACGCCCAGGCGCCGACAATGCTCGAGGATCGGGGCGAGCTGCTCGGGTTCCAGCGTCCAGCCCGTGGGGTTGCCAGGAGAATTGAGCAGCACCAGTCGGGTTCGCGGCGTGATGGCGTCGAGGAGGGCGTCCAGATCCAACCGCCATCGCTCCGCCTTGGGGCGCAGCGGCAGGCGAACGACCTCCGCGCCCAGGATTCGCGGAATCTCAGCGACGTTCGGCCAGACGGGAGTCACCGCGACCACACGATCGCCGGGGTCGAGAATGGCCTGCATCGCGATCATCAGGGCCGAGACGCCCGAGCTCGTCACGGATACGGCGTCGTAGGCGATCGGTCGGCCGTGCAGCGCCTCCAGGTACGCCTGCAGCGCATCGCGCAGTTCGGGCAGGCCGAGATTGTGAGCGTAGAACGTGCGACCTTGCGCGAGCGCCGACATGGCGGCCGCGACGATCGGCTGGGGCGTGGGCTGGTCGCTCTCGCCGAACCAGAACCGGAGCACATCGCTTCGGCTCAACCCCGCGTTCGCCACTTCCCGAACCTTCGAGGCCGCCAAGTCACGCACCCTAAGGCGCGCTCGAACGGCCTCACCGCCGACCGACCTTGCCGCGGACTGGCCGAGCACATCGAGCGTCATGACAAGGCCCCTCCTTCCGCGGCAGACCTCAGAACGGCCATGGGATATATACGTCGTTCATTTAGCCCGAAAGCGCTCAATTCCGCTTCCAGCCTAAAAGTCGGGGAGACGCTTGACCGGACCGAAACCCTGTAGGATATGAACAACGTTTATATTGTACGGCTGCGACCCGGGAGGGGGCGAACGCCGGCGAGGACGAGGTGGGAGCTGAACGCACCATGTACCCGAGCAACGACTCCAAATCGGCCGCGCTCTACGACCGCGCCGTGCGCGTCCTGCCGGGAGGCAATTCCCGGCACACGGTCTATTTTCCTCCCTATCCGATTTACGCCGTCAGGGCGGAGGGCGCGCAAGTTTGGGACGCCGATGGCGTCGCCCGGCTGGATGTCATCAACAACTATTCGTCGCTGATCCACGGCCATAACCATCCCAAGATCGTCGAGGCGATCGTCAGCCAGGCCCACCGCTTGCTCTCGGTCGCCATGCCCACCGAGGAGGAAGTGCGGCTGGCTGAGATGGTCTGCGAGCGACTGCCTGGCGTCGAACTGGTGCGCTTCACCAATTCTGGCACCGAGGGCGTGATGTTCACCCTCAAGGCCGCCCGCGCGTTCACCGGCCGCGGCAAGATCGCCAAGGTCGAGGGCGCCTATCATGGCAGCGACGACACGGCGAGCGTGAGCGTCGCGCCCGATCCTCGCCGCTGGGGCGATGCCAGCGCACCGGCCAGCGTGGCTGGCGGGGGCGGCACCGACAACATGGCCAAGGACGTCGTCGTGATCGTCATGAACGACGTCGAGGCCAGCCGCAGCATCCTCCGCTCCCATGCCGAAGACCTGGCCGGGGTGATCATCGATCCATTGCCTTCGCACCTGGGATACGAGCCCGTATCCACCGAATTCATCCAGATGCTGCGCGAAGAAACGGAACGCGCCGGCGCCCTGCTCATCTTCGACGAGGTCTACAGTTTTCGCCTCGGCTTCAACGGCGCCCAAGGCGCCCTGGGCGTGACGCCGGATCTGACCGCGCTCGGCAAGGTGATCGGAGGCGGACTGCCGATCGGCGCCGTCGGTGGCCGCGCGGACATCATGACCGCGGTGTTCGATCCACGGCCAGGACGGCCCCGGGTCAGCCATGGCGGAACCTTCAACGCCAATCCGATGACCATGGCGGCCGGCGTCGCGGCGCTGACGCTGTTCGATCGCGCGGCCTTTGATCGCCTGACGGCGCTAGGGGAGCGGCTGCGCATGGGCTTGCGTGAAGCGGTCGCCATCGCGGGGGCGCCGGCAAGCGTTCGCGGCGCCACGTCGATGACCGCGTTGTTTCACCTGGAGGAGGAACTGCCCACCTACCGGCATCTGGCGGCGGCCACGCAGGCTCATCCCGAGGCCCGCGATCGAGCTCAGAAGTTCTTTCAGCACCTTTTGCAGAGCGGGGTGATGATCGGCGCCCCAGGGCTGTTCGTGCTGTCCACGGCCCTCACGGAAGCCGACATCGATCGGGTGACCGAAGTATCCCTGGAGGCGCTTCGGCGGCTCTAGGCCCAGGCGCGTCCGGCGCAAGCCGGCGGCTGAGCAATGTGAGCGCCAGGGACATTGTTGCAGGGCAGGGTGGTGCACCCTATCGTGGCGGTCCGTCCACGTGTCGCCCACCCGAGGCTGAAGTCTCCATGAACCCCGAAACCGCCGTGCCGGCGCGACGGTACCACAAGGGCAATGTCGTCGAGGACCTCAAGTTCGCGGCGCTGAGGATTCTCGACACGGAACGCGTGGAGGATTTGTCCGTTCGTCGTCTGGCTCGTGAGGTCGGGGTCACGCCAGCCAACTTCTACAACCATTTCGAGGGGCTCGACGGCCTGCTCATGGCGCTCGGCATCGACGCTTATCACGAGCGGGCCCTTCTGCTGGCCCATATCAAGCGCACCTCGAAGACAAAAGCCGAGGCCTTTCGGCGTCTGGCGCTCTCCTATCTCGAGCTCGCGCTGGCCAAGCCTCAGCTGTTCCGGATCATGTACGGCCTGCTTCCGGACGCCCAGCGGGACCCCAACTTTCGCGACGCCTCGGACGAGTCGATGGCCGAGATCGTCGAGATCGTCTACGGAGAGAGGTTGCACGACCCCAGCAACCTGGACGCCACGCGCGAACGCTGCAAAGTCGCCTACGGCCTGGTCGCGCTGGGGGTCGGCATGGCGCGCAATATCGTCGAGGGTGTCGTGCCTTTCCCCGCCGAACGCCAAGCCGACATGCGGCGCTTCGTCGAAAGCGTCGTGCAGTCCTTTATCGACGGCGAGTTGTCTAGGCTCGCGGCGAGCTGAAGCCTCCGTCCATTGTGGACGGGCAATGTCAACAATGTTTATATAGAGCCGGGTCGTTCAGCCGACGTTTGCGGTCATCCTGAAGCTCGACCTCTCAGAGGATCGGCGATGGCGCGCACCCTTTCCCGCGGAAACGATCGACGGGAGGCGCCCAGTGACAGCGGGCGCCTCTCCTTCCTTCGATTGATGGCCTTCGCCTTTCCAGCCCTGCCTCACGCCTTCGTGGCCCTGCCGCTCAACATCGTCATCCCCGCCTATTACGCCACGCACACGGCGGTGACCTTGTTGCAGATCGGCGTCTTCACCTCGGCCAGCCGACTGCTGGACGCGTTCCTCGATCCGATGGTGGGATTCCTCTCTGACCGGACGAACAGTCCCTGGGGCAAGCGGAAGCCCTGGACCCTGGCCGCCGGCGCGGTGTGCGCGACGGCGCTGTTCTTTCTTTTCCGACCGCCACCCGGCGCCACGATCGTCTACTACGGACTCTGGTCGTTTCTGCTCTACTTCGGCTTTTCGCTATTCGAAATCCCGCGCATGGCCTGGAGCGCCGAAATCAGCCGCGATTACGCAGAGCGAGCGCGCATCAACACTGCAGTGGCGCAATTCAACGTCGTGGGCAGCCTGGTGTTTTGGCTGACGCCGATTCTGCTCTTCAAATTCAGTGGAACGACCTCGATTACAGGGCAGAGCCTAACTGCGATAGCCTGGCTCTACCTGCTTCTGATGCCGGCTGGACTCCTTGTCGCGGCGGTCGTGGCGCCGAGCGGCTTGCCCGTCGCCAGCCAGACCCTCCGCCTTCGCCACATTGTGGCGTCGGTCCGTTATAACCTCCCCCTTAGAAGCTATCTGCTCGCGTACGGATTGTGGGCGATAGGGCAGGGCGCGGCGCTTTCCTCGACCATCTTGTTCCTCTCCGATCGCATGCGTTTGGCGAGTGCTTTTCCATTCCTGATGATCGCCCTTTTCGCGACGACGATCGTCGCCATGCCGCTGTGGTCATGGCTGTCGCTTCACGCCGGCCGTCACCGCGCCTGGGCCGTCAGTCTCGCCTTGAGCGCCCTGGCCAGGCCCCTTGCGCTGCTGGTAGCGCCCGGGGTCGGGGGGCTTTGGCCGATGGTCGCGCTGACTTGCCTCTCCGGTCTGCTGACCGCGCCGTGGAACTTCGCGCCGCCCGCCATGCTCAGCGATGTGATCGATTACGACTGTTGGAAGAGCCGCACGAACAAGGCCGGCAACATCTTCGCCCTCAATACCCTGCTGGTGAAGGCCGGCATCGCGATCGGAGCGGGCGTCGCCTTCGCTCTGCTCGACCGGTTCCACTATCATGCGGGGCGGCCGAACTCCGGCCAGGGCGAAACCGGGCTCCTGATCGTCTACATGCTGATTCCGGGCGTTCTGCACCTCCTGTCGGCGGCAGTGGGCTGGGGATTTCCGCTGAACGCCAGGCGGCAGACGATCGTCCGGCGACGGTTGGAAAGCCGGGCACGCGCGCTGCGCGCAATCTGAGAACGACGCGCCAGCCATTTGCTCGCGCCAGCCCGCGCCTGGCCTTTGGAGCCGGCGGTCAGTTCGTTACGGCGAGAGTGTCCCGCAGAATCTCGATCATCTCTTCGATCTGGCCCCGCGAGACGATCAGCGGCGGCGAGAGCGCCACGATGTCGCCCGTTACGCGGATGAGCAGGCCGCGCTCGAACGCGGAGCGGAAGACCTCGAGCGCCCGGGACCCCGGCTCTCCGGGCCGCGGCTCCAGTTCCACGCCGGCGACAATTCCCAGGTTGCGGACATCGATCACGTGGCGCGTTCCGCGGAGGCTGTGGACGGCATCTTCCCATAAGGGCGCGAGTGTGGCGGCGCGCTCGAAGAGGCCTTCCTCTTGGTACACCTCCAGCGCCGCCAAGCCCGCCGCGCAAGCCAGCGGATGGCCGCTGTAGGTGTATCCGTGGAAGAGCTCGATCCCAGGCGCTGCGGCGGCGAGCACGGTCTCGTAGATTCTTGTCGTGCACGCCGACCGCGCCCATCGGCACGGCCGCGTTTGTGAGCCCTTTCGCCAGGCAGATCAGATCCGGCGTGACGCCGAAAAACGCGGACGCCGTGGGAGCGCCCAGACGGCCGAAGGCTGTGATGACTTCGTCGAAAATGAGCAGGATTCCATGCCGGTCGCATGTTTCCCTCAGGCGTTCCAGGTAGCCGACGGGCGGCGGGAGGACGCCGGTGGAGCCGGCCAGTGGTTCGACGATGACCGCGGCGATCGTGTCCGCGCCATGCAACGCCACTAGAGCCTCGAGGTCTTCGGCGAGTTCAGAGCCATGCGTCGGTTGCCCGCGCACGAAGGGGCTGTCGGGAAAGTACGTGGCGCGCAAGTGGTCGACGCCTGGCAGCAGCGGACCATACGGTCGCCGGTTGGGGCCGATGCCGCCCACCGAGACGCCGCCGAAACCCACGCCGTGGTAGCCGCGCGCTCGACCGATAAGCCGTGTACGAGCACCGTCCCCCCGCGCGCGGTGGAAAGCCAGGGCGATCTTCAGCGCGGAATCCACCGCCTCGGAACCCGAATTGCCGAAGAAGACATGATTCAGCGGCCCTGGCAGGAGCGTCGCGAGGCGGCTTGCGAGTTCGAACGCCAGCGGATGCCCGATTTGAAAGGACGGGAGAAAATCGGCGATCGCCGCCTGCGCTTGAATCGCCTCGGTGATCTTGCGCCTGCCGTGGCCCGCATTGACGCACCAGAGCCCCGCGGTTCCATCCAGCACCGACCGACCGTCGGGCGTGAAATAGTGCATCTCGCGAGCCGACGAGAGCAGAAGCGGCTCGGCTTTGAATGCCCGATTGTAGGTGAACGGCATCCAGAACGCGTCAAGATCGTTCGGCCGTTGGTCAGGTCGTTGCATCGGCCGGCGACTCCCCTATGCATCTAATATATGCACGACGTATATATGCCTGCTCGCTCCTTGGCCACCTAGGACGCGTCGTGCAGAGGCGCCCCGCCTTAGAAATCACCGGAATCTCCCCCGAGACCTGATGCCGAGCCTCGGGCCGCCCGGTGGGTCACGGTTGGCTGGAAAAGCGGCGCGAGCCGCCTCACAATGTGAACATAGTTGACATACTGATCGACATGGGAAATCTTCCCCGCAGCGGAATCGTCCGCATCGAAATGAACAAGGCTCACATCCAGTCGCGCGAAGTTGCGCGGCGATCGCCCGGTGGGGGGGCAACTATGGGAAAAGCAGGCAGCCTAAAGGCAGGACTTCTCGCCTCGGTCAGCGTGTGTCTAGTCTTCCTTGGTCAGCAGGCGTTCGCTGACACCGCAACGCCTTCGGCGGACCAGGCGCCGAGCGCCAACCAAACGCAGAACTCCAACCAGGCGGGCGCGACGGCGGCCACGAGCGTGGAAGGCGTCGTCGTCACGGCCACGAAGACGCCTGAGACTCTCTTCGACGTGCCGGCGCCGACCACAGTGGTGCCAAACCAAACGCTGACCACCTTCCAAATTCACGACATGCAATCGGTGGTCGACCTTGTGCCGAACGCGAGCCTTCCGCAGTCGCCCGACAACTACGTGCTCTATATCGACATCCGCGGCATCCAACAGACCGACGTAAACGCTCCGCCCAACTTCGGCATCTACCGGAACGGCATCTACGCGGGCGGTCAGCGACCCAATCCCGGGCCTTTGTTCGATGTCGACCACATCGAAGTCGTGGCAGGCCCCCAGTCCGGCATTTTCGGTAGGGACGCCGTGGGGGGAACCTTCAACGTCGTTTACGCGACCCCGACGAGCGCCCTCGGCGGGTATCTGACCGCGGAGGCCGGCAATTGGGACACGACGGAGTTGCAGGGCGCCATCAATGTGCCGGTGAGCGACACGCTGGCTGTCAGGGTCGCCGGCTGGTGGCTGGACCAAGCTCGCGGCGAAATGTACAACGCGACGCTCAACCAGTACATCGATAGTTTCAGCAACGAAGGCGGGCGGCTTTCGGCGAAGTGGACTCCTTCGGACAAGTTGTCCGTGCTCTGGATGGCGGAATACTCGCAGAATTCCGGACCGTCTATCGCGGCTTGGGCGCCGAACGGCGTCGTCAATGGTTTGGTGAGGAGCCCTCCGGATCCCAGCCCCGACTACGTCTACCGGAATATCCCGGACAGAGAGAACAACGACCAGGTCTACCTGTCTCAGGATCTTCACTACGACGTTGGCTTTGGTAACATCGAGTGGCTCACGTCGTATTCTCACTATCACTTGTATAACATCGAGGACATAGGCGACGATGCGCTCAATATTGCGCTCGTACCTGCAACCCAGACAGTCCTCGACCGCAACGAGACGACGCAAAACGTCTATACGGAGCTTGACTATTTCTCGCCCGCCGAAAAGCGATTGGCCTTCAATGGCGGCGTCTCCTACTTTCACCAGACGTGGGACTTCGAGAACCTTTACAGCGTCTCGATGGACCTGAATAATTTTGGCGGCGCCAATGGGTCGGCCATCTGCGGTGCGCTGCTAAGCGATCCGACCTGTCCGGGCGTGCCTGGCGGCGCTTTCCCGGCGCTCGGGATCAATACAGGCTACTTCGGCGCGCCGGGGCCGGGATCGAGCGAAACCGAGAGCTCGTTCTCAGTCTACGGACAAATGAACTATCGCATCTGGGACACGCTCCGCCTTATCGCGACCCTTCGGTATACCGACGACGACAACTCGCTCGCCTTTTATCAACACAGCCTGGGGCCGGTCAGCCCGGGCTCGCCGTACATCGTTGCTCTCTATGCGGACGTCTTTTCGCCGATCGCCAGCCTCGATAGCGAGCGCTACTCGAACTGGAGCCCCAGCATCCAGCTGACCTATAAGCCGACGTCAAACATCAATCTGTACGCCCAGTGGACCACCGGATTCAGGCCTGGCGGCTTTAACACCGTCACGACGACCGCGGCCTACATTCCCTACGGCTCCGAGACCGCGCAAAACTACGAGATCGGCGCAAAGACGCTCTGGTTCAACGGACGGCTGGGTCTGAACATCGACTACTTCGACATGTTGCAGAGCCACCTGCTCGAGTACGAGCCCGACACCGTCGCGCCGCCGCAGTTCTACTTCTATTATCTGCAGAACGTCGGCTCTGCGCGAACCTACGGGATTGAATTCAGCGGCATCGCGCGGCCGACGAGTTGGTGGAACCTTTCCGCGTCGGTCGGCTGGGAGAATGGCGGTATAACCGGGGGCTACTCCTACGGGTATCCTCTAGCCAACAGCAGCCTTGAAAGCCTGAGGACGTGGACGGTCGACCTGAATACAACTATTCGATACCCGCTGCCCAACGACTACTATCTGGTTGGCGGCGTGAACTGGCACTACGCGCAAGGCGGCTACGAGGACATCACGACCATCCCCTGGCCGACGGAAGATCGCCTCGACCTCGTGTTCGGCATGGCCAAAGCCAACCTCACCGTCGAGGGATACGTCAACAACGCGCTGAACAGCCGACCGCCCGACTTCGTCTACGGGAATGGCGCGGAGGCGCTCGAGAACGGCGAAACCTATGGTCTTCGCGCCACGGTGAAGTTCTAGAAGCGGCGCTGACTGGAGTCCCCCCAGATTCAGCACTGGCCCCTCCCTCGCGGAGGGGCCCTTTTCTTCAAGGTCGAAGAGTGAGAGTCCATGCGGCTAGGCGTGCCGAAGGAAATCAAGGTTGACGAGTATCGCGTCGGTCTGACGCCCGACGCCGTCGCAGAGCTCGCCTCTCGCGGACACGAGGTCTTTGTCGAGACGGGCGCCGGCGCGGGCATCGGGTTCTCCGACGCCGCCTACGCCTTGGCCGGGGGCCATATCGAGGCCTCCGCAGAGGCTGTCTTCGAAGCGGCGGATCTCGTGGTCAAGGTGAAGGAGCCTCAGCTGCACGAATGTCGTTGGTTGCGGCCCGGCAAGACGCTCTTCACCTACCTTCATCTGGCGGCGGACGCGCAATTGACCCAGGCGCTCCTCGACTCAGGCGCCGCCTGCATCGCCTACGAGACCGTGACCGACGCCCTGGGCGCGCTGCCCCTGCTGCGGCCGATGTCCGAAGTCGCCGGCCGGATGAGCGTGCAGGTCGGGGCGTTCTACCTCCAGAAGCCCAATCGAGGGCGCGGGGTGCTGCTCGGCGGCGCGCCAGGCGTCGAGCGCGGACGCGTTGCGATCTTCGGGGCGGGCGTCTCCGGGCTTCACGCCGCACAGATGGCGCTGGGGCTGCACGCCGACGTCGAAATCTACGACATCTCGGCGCCGAGGTTGGCGCAGATCGATCAGACGTTCGGCGGTGCAATCAGCACTCGGTTCGCCTCGCGGGCGGCGATCTCGAGGGCCGTCGGGGAGGCCGACCTCGTCATCGGGGCGGTGCTCGTGCCGGGCGCGACCGCACCGAAACTGATTTCGGCCCAGATGCTGGCTGGAATGAAGCCTGGCGCGGTGATCGTGGACATCGCCATCGATCAGGGCGGCTGCTTCGAGACGTCTCGCCCCACGACGCACTCGGATCCTGTTTTCGTCACCCAAGACATCGTCCACTACTGCGTGGCCAACATGCCCGGCGCGGTCCCTCGCACCAGCACGATGGCGCTCAACAATGTGACCGTGCCGTTCGTGCTGGCCCTGGCCGACAAGGGCGTGCGTCGGGCGCTGGCGGAAGATGAGCATCTGAGGGCAGGCCTAAACATCTGCGAGGGCAAGATCTGTCACCCCGAGGTGGCGAACTCTCTGCGGCTGAAGAACGCTCGGCGCTTGTCCGATGCGTGATGCGCCCCACGTCCCGGGAGGCAGTTCGCTTCCATCCGACGGAAGAGTTGGAGACATATTCGATCCCAACGACGGCGCCGTCAGGCCGAATCTACCCGCCGCACGACCACCCAGCGATTCTTGGCGATCCGACGTTGCCGCACAAAGCCACGCCGCTCGAACATCGCGACCGTCGCGTTGTGGCCAAAGCCCCGCGCGAGCTTGGCGTCCTCGACGTCGTCCGGATAGCTCTCGACCGTTCCCCCGCCGTGGCGGGCGATCTCGGCGATAGCCCCGTCGAGCGCGGCGGCCGCCACGCCCTTGCCGCGATGGCGTCGGGAGACGAAGAAACAAGTTATCCGCCAGTCTGGCATGACGGAGAGCCCCTCTTCGTAGGCCTTGAGGCTCTTGATGCGCGGCAGCTCCGCGGTTGGTCCGAACTGACACCAGCCGACACACGCGCTCCCCTCATAGACGAGCGCCGCGTGCGCCCGTCCCTCGGCCACCAGTTGCTCCTTCTCGGCGCGATTCATCGCCGCCGATACGCCCCAGCCAGGGCCCTTGGCATGGAATCCCATGCACCAGCATCCGCCCCAGACGCCGTTGTGCCGCTCAACCAACGCCGCGAAGTCTGCCCAGGTCGAGCCGTCCAGCGGCCTGATCTCATATCCGAGAGCCTTGGCCATCGGCGCCACAATACCAGATGGGCCCAGCCTTCGCCTCGCACGTCGGCGGCGTGGTCCGTTTCTAGTCCAGGAGCCAACACGTGCCGTCGACCCAAAGGCGACATCGACATCGGGGCGGCGACTGGCGTGGCTCCGCGGGCGGAACGCGTGTTAGGCTGGCCACTAAGAGGCAGCTGATGAAAAGGCTCACCGGCGCCGCCACGGAGACAGTCAAGGGAGCTAGGCCTTGGACAAGCGCAATAACACCGAGTTCGAGATTCGAGGCGTCAACCATCTCGCGCTCGTCTGCAAGGACATGGCGCGCACCGTGGAGTTCTATCGCGACGTGCTCGGGATGCCGCTCGTCAAGACCATCGATCTGCCGGGCGGCATGGGTCAGCATTTCTTCTTCGACATCGGCAACGGCGATTCGCTCGCCTTTTTCTGGTTCCCGAACGCGCCCGCCGCCGCGCCCGGCGTGTCGGCGCCGGCCAACCTGCCCGGCGGCGGCATCGCCTCGGCCCACGGTTCAATGAACCACGTCGCCTTCGATGTACCGGTCGAGAAGTTTGATGACTACGTCGAGAAGCTGCAGGCGAAGGGCGTCAAGATCAGCCCCGTGATGAACCACGACAACTCGCCGAGCCAGGTGAGCGCCACGGTCACGCCGGACGTGTTCGTGCGCTCGGTCTACTTCTTCGATCCGGATGGGGTCCTGCTGGAGTTCGCCTGCTGGACCCACGCCGGTTTCACCGCGGCCGACGTGGCGCACGAGGCGGTCGACGCCAGCGGGCGCAAATCGCGCAACGTCGTCCTGAAGCCGGAGGCGGTCCCGGCCGAATAGGCTGGGATCGGCCGCCCGTAGACACCACCGTTCGGCGAGCGTCCGCTGTTGGGCAAGGCGACGATGACGGCTGCCGACCGAGGCCGTGGAAAAACGTGTGCGCCGGGCTCGATGGGGCTGACGGATCGGATTCGGCGGGGTCGGATAGCGTTCCGGACTTTCGCGTTGGCGACGCCGCGGAGGGCGTGATCAGGCTCTGATCGCCGCCATCAGCGGGCCGACGCCGAGGATCTGGATCATTCGCTTCAGATTGTAGGCCAGGACGTGGAGGCTCATCTCGGTTCGGACCTTTTCGAGGGTCTTGGTCAGGAAGTGGGCGCTTCCCATCCACGATTTGAGGGTTCCGAACGGGTGCTCGACGGTCTGCCGGCGGACCAGCATGGCGTCGGGCATCTGGTCGAGCCGGGCCTGCATCTTGTCGAGCACCCCTTCGTGCTCCCAGCGCCTGAATCTCTTGAGCTTGTCCGGGGTGCATCTGGGCTTGAGCGGGCAGGTGAAGCAGGCGGTCAGATGACGGTATTCGTCCAGATCGTCCTTGCGGTTGGGTCGGCGGCGGCTGCGGGTTAGTTTTTGGCCGGCGGGACAGGTGTAGCGATCGTTCTGCGCGTCGTAGATGAAGTCCTGGCGGGTGAAGAAGCCGCGCTTGGCTGCGCTGGAGGTGTCCGTCTTGGGCACGCACGGCAGCACCCCGGTCCCCTCGCAGTCCAGCACCTGCTCGCCGTTGAAGTAGCCGCGATCGGCCAGGGCGGTGAGTTGCTCGCACCCCGTCGCCGCCTTCGCCTTCAGGCCC